>DASXCN010000387.1:0-3316 GCA_036491155.1 Solirubrobacteraceae bacterium
AGCTTGCGGCCGGACACGGAGAGGTGCGTCTGTCCGGCTTTGTCACCGTCAGCGGTCGCGATGAGGGCGAACTCAGGCGCGCGTGCGATGAGGTTCACAGGCACGCGGCACGGGCGCGGCTCGAGCTACACCGCATGTACGGCCAGCAGGCCGATGCCTTCAGTTTCACTCTGCCGCTGGCGCGGGGGCTGCGATGAGCGCCGCGCGTCCCGGTCACCGCGTGACCACACGACACGCCCAGGCCATCCACCCGTTCACCGCTGGTGGCGGGTTGGGTGGCCGCGGGGCGTTCATCGGTCGCGACGCGAGCGGCGGAGCGTTCTGCTTCGACCCCTGGGTGCTGTACGACGAAGGCACACTCGACGACCCCAACGCGATCGTGATCGGCAAGCTCGGGCAGGGTAAGAGCGCGCTCGTCAAGACGCTGCTCTGGCGGATGCTGCTGTTCGGGCGCCGGGCCTTCGTGCTGGACATCAAGCGCGAGTACGGGCCCCTGTGCGAGGCCGCCGGCGTGCGGCCGATCTCGCTCGTGCCCGGATCGGGCGTGCGCGTCAACCCGCTGGCGTCGCGGCCTGAGGAGCATGCCCAGCTCGAGCTGTTGCGTGGGGTCACGGTGGCGGCCATCGGAGACGCCCTCACCCAGGTCGAGGCCGGGGCGCTGCGCGAGGCGCTCCGGGTGGTCCGCGCGCGCGGAGACGGAGAGCCGACGCTGCCGCAGATCGCGCGGGTCCTGTTCGCCCCCGTCGACGCCATGGCCCAGCGGCTGGAGACGACCGTCACCGCGCTGGCCGCAGACGCGCGGCGCGCCGCGCTGGCGCTCCAGGACCTGTGCGAAGGCCCGCTGCGCGGGATGTTCGACGGCCCCACGACCCCGGGGCTCAACCTCGACGCCCGCCTGCTGGTGTTGGACCTGCACGCCGTCCGCGACTCGCCCGCCGTCGGCATCCTGATGGCCTGCGCCAGCGCCTGGATCAGCGCGCTGCTGGCCCGCACCGCCCAGCAACCCGGCCGCGACCGGCTCATCAACGTGGCCGACGAGTCGTGGAAGATCGTTCAGCACACGGGGCTGGGCGAGTGGTTTCAGGCCAATTTCAAGCTCGCCCGGCAGTTCGGGGTCATGAACCTCGTCGTGCTCCACAAGCTCGCCGACCTGCAAGCGGTGGGAGACGCCGGCTCGCGCGCGGCGCGCATCGCCGAGGGCCTCGTCGCCGACGCCTCGACCCGGATCGTCTACCACCAGGACGAGAGCCAGGTCGCGCTGACACGGTCGCTGCTGGGGCTGTCGGGCAGCGAGTCGCGGCTCATCTCGATGCTCTCCCCGGGCCAGGCGCTGTGGCGAGTCGGCGCGCGTTCGTTCGTCGTCGCGCATCACCGGTCGCGGATGGAGACGAGGCTGACCAACACCGACACCGGCATGAGCACCACCGAGTCGGCTCAGAGGCGCGGATGAGAGGCGAGCGATCCGGTGGCGTCTCGGACGCCGCGATGCTGGCGCTGATCGGCGGCGCGGGCGCGCTGGGCGCCGCGGTCTGGCTGTGGGGCGGTGTGGCAGGCCTGCTCTTCGGCCACGGCTGGCCGCGCCTGGGCGCGGGGCAGCTCCCGGCGGTGGTGGTCCGCCTGCCGGCACGGCTGTCGCACCCGGCCGCAGCGTGGCCCGACAGCGTCCGCCGGCTGCTGCCCGGCCCTTCCGGGTTCTACGCCGCGCTCACCCTGCTGGCGGCGATCGGCGCGGCGTGTGGCGCCGCCGCGTCGCGGGCAGGCCTGGTGTCCCGGCGCGGCCGGCGCTCACCCGGTGCCCGGTGGGCCGGCGGCGGGGAGCTGCGTGCGCTGCACGGCCGGGCCCGCACGGGCCGGCTGGCGCTCGGGCGCTGCCACGGGCGGCTGCTCTACGCCGAGGAACGCCACGCGCTGGTGGCCTTCGGGCCGCCGCAGTCGGGCAAATCGGCGGGGCTGGCGGTCCCCGCACTGCTGGAATGGGACGGCCCGGCGGTCGCCTCCTCGATCAAGACCGACCTGCTCGCCTGCACGCTGGCGCGGCGCCGGGCGCTCGGAGCCGTGTTCGTCTTCGATCCGTTCGAGCTATCGGGGCTGCCGGGCCAGACGTGGTCGCCGCTGAGGGGCGCCGCCACGTGGGACGGCGCGCTCGAGGTCGCGTGGAGGCTGGCGGCGGCCGGCGAGCTCGATCAGCGCGGCGTCGAGGGCGGCGACTTCTGGGCGATCGCCGCCGAGCAGCGCCTGGCGCCGCTGCTGTTCGCCGCCGCCCGTGTCGGTGCGGGGATGGAGGCGGTGGTTCGCTGGGCCTACGGGCAGGGCTCGCGTGAGCTGTATGAGGCGATCTCACAGCTGACCGGATCCGCGCGCGACGAGGCCGAGCTCGAGGGCGCGCACGCGGCCTATGACGCGGTGCGCGCGTTCGAGGCCCAGGCCGACCGCACGCGGTCGTCGATCGAGGCGACGGCCCAGGGCCTGTTGCGCGCCTACCGCTTTGCCCGCGTGCTGCGCTCAGCGCGGTCGTCGGAGATCGCGCCGGACGCGCTGCTCGACGAGCGCGCGACGCTCTATCTGATCGGCGATGCCAAGGCGTCCAAGCTCCTGCGCCCGATCTTCCTGGCGCTGCTGTCGGAGGTCGTCGACCGCGCGTATGAGCGCGCGACGCTCGCCGGGGGACGCCTGGAGCTGCCGCTGCTGCTGTGCCTCGACGAGGCCGGCAATGTGGCGCCGCTGCCCAACCTGGCCGAGATCGCGTCGACCGCTCCCAGTCACAACATCCAGCTCGTCTCGATCTTCCATGACCTGGCCCAGGCGCGCAGCCGGTACGGGCGCCAGGCCGAGACGGTGGTCAACAGCCACCGGGCGCGGATGCTGCTGCCCGGCGTGGCCGACCTCGAGACCCTGCGCTACTTCTCGGGGCTGGCCGGCGAGGAGGAGACCCGCGAGACGACGCGCACGCTCGACGCCGGCGGCGGCTCGCGCACGATCGGAGTGCGGCGCCGGCCGCTGGTGGCACCCGAGGCGCTGCGCCAAATGCCGGCCGGGCGTGCACTGCTGCTGTACGGGCGGATCGCGCCGGCGGAGGTGCGCCTGCGGATGTGGTTCGCGGATCGTCGACTCAGGAGGTTGGCCGCATGAACTGGCACGGACCCGACGACTGGCGGGACGACCTGCCTCAAGACGACGGATGGTCCGAGGAGGACGGAATCCGCTGGCCGCTGACCTGGCGGGGCCTGCTCCCCCGAGAGCGGTGGCTGTGGTTCGAACGGCTATGGGCCGACGTGGGCGACCTGCGGGTGCGCTACCGGCTGGGCGTGCGCTCGCA
>DASXCN010000388.1:0-9919 GCA_036491155.1 Solirubrobacteraceae bacterium
CTGGCCCACACCTACTGCCAACGCGGCGTCTCGGTCCAGTTCACCGAGTACAGCGGCCAGGACCACGACAACGCCGCCGTCCCGTTCGAGGCGGGCGCGCTGGGCTTCCTCACCGCCCGGCTCAGCGGGCTCCCCGTACCCGACGGGTGCGGCTCGATCGGCTCAGGCAATTCGCTGGCGCCCGTTCCCGTGCCCGCGGGCGACAGCACCAGCGCTCCGGCGCCGACATCCAACGGGAGCGCCAAGCCCGCGCCCAAGCTGCGGATGCGCTACCTCGGGCGAGTCCGGGCCCGCCACGGGGTGGCCGTCTCTCTGTGGACCACCAGAGGCGCGCTGACCAATCTCACGCTCCGCCTGCGGCGCGGTCACGCCACCGTGGACACGGTGCGCCTGGCGCACGTCGGCATCCACCCGCGGCGCGTGATCCTGCGCGTCAAGGGCAAGATGCCCCGGGCCGGCCACTACATGGTCCTCGCCGCGCGCCGGGGCACGACGCTCGCCCGGCACGCCTTCCGGCTGGGCCAGCCCGCGCCGGCGCGGGCATCGGATCAGGTGGACTCGGCCGGCTGAGTGGGCGCGCCGACGGCGTGAAACCCGCCGTCGACGTGGACGATCTCGCCGCTGATGCCCTGCGAGTAGTCCGACAGCAACCAGCAGATGGCGCGCGCCACCGGGATCGGGTCAGAGATGTCCCACCCCAGCGGCGCCTGGCGGCGCCACAGCTCGGCCAGCTGCTCAAAGCCGGGGATGCCCTGCGCCGCCACCGTCCCCAGCGGGCCCGCCGAGACGAGGTTGACGCGGACGCCCTCGGGCCCGAGATCGCGCGCCAGGTAGCGTGCCACCGACTCCAGGGCCGCCTTGGCGACGCCCATCCAGTCATAGATCGGCCAGGCCACCGCGGCGTCGAAGTCCATGCCCACCAGCGACGACCCGGGCGACATCAACGGCTGGAGCGCCGCCGCCAGCGCCTTGAACGAGAACGCGCTGGTCTGGAAGGCGGCCCCGGCGGACTCCGCCGGCGCGGTCATGAACTTGCCGCCGAGCGCGTCCTGGGGCGCGAAGGCGATCGCGTGCAGCGCCCCGTCCACCCCGCCCCAGCGTTCGCGCAGCGACTCGGTGAGCGCCTCCAGGTCCTCGTCCTTGTTGACGTCGAGCTCCAGCACGTCGCACGGCTGCGGGAGGCGCTGGGCGGCGCGCTCGGTCATGCGTCGCACGCGCCCGAAGCTTGACAGCACCACCTCGGCGCCCTCCTTCTGCGCCTGTTCGGCGGCGTGGTAGGCGATCGAGTCCCTGGTGATGACGCCGGTGATGAGGAGGCGCTTGCCCTCCAGGATCACGCGCGGTCACCGACTTCGCCGGCGAAGGAGTGCAGAGCCCAGGCCAGCCGGTCGCGCGTCTCCACCGGCTCGATGATCTCGTCGACGAAGCCCTCGGTCGCGGCGGCCTCCGCGCCCAGGTGCTCCTCGGCGTAGAGGCCGGCCAGGCGATCGCGCTCGGCCTCCGGGTCCTCGGACGCGTTCAGCTCGCGTCGGTTGACTACGCCCACGGCCGCCCGCGCGCCCATGATCCCCATCTCCGCGTCGGGCCAAGCCAGCACCAGGTCGGCGCCGAGGTCTCGGGAGTTCATGGTGATGTAGGCGCCGCCGTAGTTCTTGCGCAGCACGACGGTGAGCTTGGGCACTCGTGCCGCGGCAAACGCCCGCACCAGCGACGCACCGTGGCGGATGACTCCGGCCTTCTCTTGCTTGGAGCCCGGCATGAACCCGGGCGTGTCCACCACGGCGATCAGGGGCACGCCGAACGAGTTGCAGAAGTTGACGAACTGCGCCGCCTTCTCCGATCCCTCGGCGTCCAGTACGCCGCCCAGGTAGCGCGGCTGGTTGGCCACGATCCCGACCGGTCGCCCGTCAAGGCGCGCCAGTGCGGTCACGGTGTTGCGCGCCCACCGCGGTCGCAGCTCGAGCAGCGACTCGCGGTCAATGATCGCGCCCAGGGCGTCGCGCACGTCGTAGGCCGCGCGAGACTCGGCGGGCACAAACACGCCTGGATCCGGGTCCGCGGGACCGGTGGGGATCCCGCGCGGCGGCGTCTGGCCGGCGGCTGAGGGCAGGTAGGAGAGCAGCTCGCGCACGCGCAGCGCGGCAGCCGCTTCGTCGGGCTCCACGAGATGGCAGACGCCGTTGCGCTCGTGGACCTGGGGGCCGCCGAGGCCCGAGGCGTCGATCTCCTCGCCCAGTGCCTCACGCACGACGCCGGGGCCGGTGAGGAACATCGCCGCGTCCTGGGTCATGACGATGAGGTCGGTCAGAGCCGGCGAGTACGCGCCGCCCCCGGCCGATGCCCCCGACACGATCGAGATCTGGGGCACGACGCCGGTGAGGGCGACCGTCTCGCGGAAGATGCGGCCGTAGCCGGCCAGCGCTGCGGTGCCCTCCTGCATACGGGCGCCGCCGGACTCGACGAACCCGACCACGGGGATCCGCGCCCGCTGAGCGGTGGTGAGCACGCGCACGATGGTGTCGGCGTGGCGCTCGCCCAGCGAGCCGCCGAGGAACGCCCCGTCCTGCGCGTAGCAGGCGATCGGACGGCCGTTGACCGCACCGGTGGCGCCGATGACCCCGTCGCCGTCAACCGCGCGCTCGCCCAGTCGGGCGGACCGGGCGCGGGAACGCAGGACGCGCAGCGACCCGGGGTCGCACAGCGCCTCCAGGCGCTCCACCGGGCTTAGGCGATCGCGGAACCCCGTCCCCGCCGGTCCGACGACGGTGGCGCTCATTTGCCGGCCCCCCGCAGCGCCAGGCTGACGTTGTGGCCACCGAAGGCGAAGGAGTTCGACAGCGCCAGCGGCGGGTGGCCGTTGCCGGTCACCAGCGGCCGCGCCTCGCCGGGCACGTAGTCGAGGTCGAGCTCGGGGTCCGGGACCTCGTAGCCCAGCGTCGGGGCGATCACGCCGGTGATCAGGGTGCGGATCGTGGCCACGGCCTCCACGGCGCCGGCGGCGCCCAGCGTGTGGCCGATCGACGACTTGGTCGAGGAGATCGGGATCCGCTTGGCCTCGGCACCGAGGGCCAGCTTGAGCGCCTTGGTCTCGGCTGCGTCGTTGAGTTGGGTCGAGGTGCCGTGGGCGTTGATGTAGTCGATCTGCGACGGCTCGGCGCCGGCATCGCGGACGGCCAGCTCGATCGCGCGGGAAGCCGCTCCACCCGTCGGGTCGGGCGCGGTGAGGTGGTGGGCGTCGGTGGTGGAGCCGTAGCCGGCCACCTCGCCGAGGATGGTGGCACCGCGATCACGCGCGGACTCCTCGTCCTCCAAGACCAGCATCCCGGCGCCCTCACCCATGACGAAGCCGTCGCGGCGCGCGTCAAACGGGCGCGAGACGCCCAGTGGGGACAGCGCCTCCATCGAGTTGAAGCAGGCGAAGGAGAAATCGGTGAGCGCTGATTCGGCCCCGCCGCACACGACGGCGTCGGCTTCGCCGTACTGGATCATGCGCAGGGCGTTGCCCACGGCGTGCGCACCGCTGGCGCAGGCGGACACGACGCTGTAGCTCTGGCCGCGCAGCTTGTACTTCATGGTCACCGCGGCGGTCGCGGCGTTGGGCATGTACATCGGGATGCCCAGGGGCGACACCATCCTGGCGCCGCGCTCGCGCATCACTTCAAGCTGCGCCTCGAGCGTGGACTGCCCGCCGATCCCGGTGGCGATGACGCATCCGACGCGCGTCGAGTCATACGGAGGCTCACCCTCCCATCCGGCCTCGTCGAGAGCCTCGCCGGCGGCAACCACCGCGAGCTGGGCGAAGCGGTCCAGGCGGCGGGCCTCCTTGATCGACAGGTGCTCCTTGGCCTCGAAGTCGCCACAGCGGCCGGCGCCGTCGGCGATGCCGACCTCGCCAGATGCCCAGCGCTCGTGCAGCATGGACGCACCGAGGCCGAGGGGCGTGACCGCCCCGAGCCCGGTGACGACGACCTTACGTCTGTCAGGCATCGAACTCACTCAGCCCGCCCGCTGCACGATGAGGTCGATGGCGTCGCCCACGGTCTTGAGGTCCTTCATGTCCTCTCCCTTGAGCACCACGCCGTACTCGTCCTCGACCACCTGGGCCAGTTCGACGAGGTCGAGCGAGTCGATGTCGAGTTCCTCGAAGGTCGCCGAGCGGGTGATCTGGCTCTCGTCGGGCCCGAAGCTGGCCAGGGTCTCGACGACGCGGCTCTCCACCTGTTCGGATGTCACTGACATATCTGTGGATCTCCTCTATTCGATGTTCAGGAAGGGGTTCATGCGGCCAGCCCGCCGTCAACGGACAGCACCGCGCCCGTTACGTAACTCGCCGCGTCGGACGTCAAGAAGCGGACGCACGCGGCCACTTCCTCCGGGGTTCCGACACGACGCGCGGGAATGTGGTCCACGAGGTCGGCGGAGGCGCCGGACATCATGTCGGTCTCGATCAGGCCCGGGGCGACCGCGTTGATCGTGATCCCGCGCCGCGCCACCTCGACCGCGGAGGTCTTGGTGAGCGCGATGAGACCGGCCTTGGCCGCCGCGTAGTTGGCCTGGCCCGGGTTGGCGCGCAGCCCCGCAACCGAGGACACGTTGACGATCCGTCCCTGGCGCGCGCGCATCATCGGGCGCAGCGCCCGTCGCGTGAGACGAAAGGCGGCGCTCAGGTCAGTGTCGATCACGGCGTCCCACGCGTCGTTGTCCAGCGACGGGGTGAGATCGTCGCGCGTGATGCCGGCGTTGTTGACCAGCACCAGCACCGGGCACCCGAAGTGCTCCTCCAGCGCGCCGAACAGGCGATCGGGCACCTCCGGATCGGCGATGTCGCCGCCCACCGCGACCGCGCGGCCGCCATCGGCTTCGATCGCCGACACCACCGCATCGGCCCCGGCCTGGTCAGAGTTGTAGTTGACGCCCACGCCCCAGCCGTCGGCCGCCAGCGCCTTGGCGATGGCCGCGCCGATCCCCTTGGAGGCGCCGGTGACGAGCGCGCATCCGTCCTGACGTGACTCAGTCATCGCGCCCCCATCGCACGACCCCGCCGCCCCAGGTGAAGCCGGCACCGAAGGCGGCGAGCAGGACGTTGGCACCCGGCTGCAACCGCCCGTCGGCCAGCGCGGACGCCAGCCCCACGGGCAACGTCGCCGCCGATGCGTTGCCGATTGTCTCGATGCACTCCACGACGCGATCGGGATCGAGCGCCAGTCGCTCGCCCAACGCTCGGGTGATGCGGGCGTTGGCCTGATGAAAGACGAACAGGTCAATATCGGAGAGCGTCAGACCCGCACGCGCGATGGCGTCGAGCGTGACCTCGGTCATGCGGGCCACGGCGTGGCGGAACACCTCGGGGCCGTCCATGCGGACCTTGCGGTCGGCGATGGTGGCGAACAGAGTGCCGGCGTGCGAGCCGTCCGCGCCGAGCACGATCGGTCCGATGGCGCCACGCCCAGCGTCGTCGGGACCGCCGTCGGGGCGGGCGGGTCCGAGGACCACCGCACCGGCGGCGTCGGCAAACAGCGGCGCCACGCGCTTGTCGTCGTAGTCCACCAGGCGCGTGACGAAGTCGCCGCCGACCACCAGCACGTATTGGGCCCGCCCGCACTCGATGTTCGCGCAGCCTTGGGCCAGCGCGGCCAAGAACGCCGTGCAGGCCGCGCCCACGTCAAACGCCCCGGCGCGTGTCGCGCCGAGGTTGTGCGCGACGATCGGCGCGGTGTTGGGCGTCAGCTCGTCCTGGCTGAGGGTGGCCACGATCACGAGGTCAAGATTCGCCGCCTCCACCCCCGCCGCCTCCAGGGCGCGGGCCCCGGCGCGGGTGGCGTAATCGCTCATCCGATCCTCGGGGCGGGCGCGGCGGCGCTCCCGGATGCCGGTGCGGGTGACGATCCACTCCTCGCTGACCCCGAGGCGCTCGGCCAGCTCGGCGTTGGTGAGCCGGTCGGGCGGCAGCTCGGTGGCCACCGAGAGGATCGCCGCCGGAGTGAGGCCGGCGCCCGACGGGCGCAGCGACGGCCGCCGGTGGAGCAGCGTCGCGTCAGACATTGACGAGCTCCACATCGGAGAGAGTGCGCTTGGCCAGGCCGGTGAGCACGCGGCCCGGCCCCACGTCGACGAAGCGCTCGGCGCCCAGTTCGTGCATCGTCAACATCACCTCGCGCCAGCGCACCGGCATGATCAGCGCGTCGGCGAGCTCGCGGCGCGGGTCGGTGAAGGGTTGGGCTGTGACCGCGGAGATGACCGTGGTCCCGTCGGCGGGCTCGCTGAAGGTGACCCCGGCCAGGGCACGCTCGAACTCGGGGACCGCGCCGGCCATCATCGGCGAGTGAAAGGCGCCGGTGACGTCGAGCTCCATCGCGCGCAAGCCCAGCTCCTTGGCCCGGCCCATCGCCTCCGGGAAGCGCCGTTTGTCCCCGGAGATGACCACCTGTTGCGGCGAGTTGTCATTGGCGACGGTGAGGTCGTGGGCCTCGGCGATCCCGGGCGCGTGCTCCGACGCCCCGGCGCCGAGGACGGCGAACATGCTCCCGTCGCCGGCCTCCAGGCCCGATTGGTGCATGAGACGGCCTCGCAGCGCCACCAACTCCAGGCCGGCTTGCTCCGCCAGCGCGCCCGCGGCGACCAGGGCGCCGAGCTCGCCCAGCGAGTGGCCGGCCATGAACGCCTCGACGGGACGGCCCAGTGCCTCCCAGCCGGCGAGGCTGGCGCAGAAGATTGCGGGCTGGGCGTAGTTGGTCCCCTCGTCGGCACGCGGGAACGGGTCCTCGCCGACGGCCTTCACGGCCATCTGAAGCAGGTCAGGCCGGACGCGCTGCACGAGATCGCGCATGTCAGGCGTCTGGCTCCCCTGTCCGGGGAACAGGATCGCGCTTGCGGCACCCATCGATCTCAACCTACGCCGCGAGGTTCGATGGGATACAGCCGTGTTATGTAGTTCCCCCCTTTTGGGGGGACCCCATTTGGGGGGTCCTGCGACCAGGACCCCCCGGCGGCGACAAACCAGCTTTCCGGGGGATCGTGTCGCAGCCCCGGCAGAGCGGGTACCCTGGCAGCCGATCGCCCGGTGAGCCTCCCCGCCCCCAGTCCCGACACCGCCGCCCTGGTCACCGGCGCCTCCTCCGGCATTGGCGCCGCGATCGCGCGCGAACTCGCCGAGCGCGGCCACAACCTCGTGCTGGTCGCCCGCCGCAAAGACCGACTCGACGCGCTGGCCGAGGAGCTGAGCGCGGCGCACGACGTCCGCGCGGAGGCGGTGGGCTGCGACCTCGGGAAAGCAGCGTCGCGCCAGCGGCTGCCCACTCGCATCGAGTCGCTGGGGCTCGAGGTCAGCGTGCTGGTCAACAACGCCGGCTTTGCCACCAACGGCCCGTTCCACGAGGCCGACGCCGCGCGCGAGCTCGAGCAGGTGCGCGTCCTGGTGGAAGCGCCCATGGCTTTGACGTCGGCGTTTCTGCCCGGGATGGTGCGGCGCGGCAAGGGCGCGGTCCTCAACGTCGCCTCGACCGCGGGCATGCAACCGCTCCCGTATTCCGCGGGCTACTCGGCGGCCAAGGCCTACGTCCTCACGTTCTCCGAGGCCCTGCACCAGGAGCTGCACGGCTCCGGCGTGACCGTCACCGTGCTCGCCCCCGGACCGGTCACCACCGACTTCTGGGAGATCTCCGGGTGGGAGGTGGCGGGCGGTCAGTCCTTCGAGCGCGCGGTCCCGCGCCCGGCGTGGGTGACGGCCGATGAGGCCGCGTCAGCGGGCGTGAAGGGCGTCGAGGCCGGGCGTCGCGTCGTCGTCCCGGGTCTGCCCATCCGCGCGGCCATGCTCGCGACGCAGTACCTGCCCCACGCGTTCAAGCTGCCCGCCATCGAGTGGGCAATGCGGCGGCGCTGACCGTCACGGATCGCGCGACCGTTGCGGCGGCGCTGACCGTTACGGATCGCGCGACCGTTGGGGCGACGCTGAGCGCTGCCCGGCTGACATAAGCTTGAGCGAGCAATCAATCGCCCCGTACCCATCCCCCGGGAGAGAGCTTTCATGGCTAAGACCATCTACACCGCCGAGGCCCACGTCACCGGAGGCCGTGAGCACGGCCACGGCGCCACCAACGACGGCCGCCTCGACGTCCAGCTGCGGCCGCCCACCGACGACTCCGATCAGGGCACCAACCCCGAGCAGCTCTTCGCCGTCGGCTACGCCGCCTGTTTCGAGGGCGCGCTGGGCGCCGTGTCGCGCCGCGAGAAGGTGGAGCTGGGCGACGTCGCCATCGACTCGTCGGTCAGCCTCGTCACCACCGAGGATCGCGGCTACACCGTCGCGGTGAAGCTCGATGTGGCGCTGCCCGACATCTCGGACGGCGAGCAGGCCAAGCAGATCGTCGCCGCCGCCCACAAGGTGTGCCCGTACTCCAACGCCACGCGCGGCAACATCGACGTCGAGCTGGTGGCCAACGGGCAGCCAGTTGGCTGACGTCGACACTCGGATGGTGAATGTGCCCTGTGAGGGCAGATTCACCATCGACGTCGGCTAACTCAACAACCCGATCCTCTGGGCGCGCTGGACCGCCTCGGCGCGGTTGCGCGCCTGGAGCTTGCGGTACACCGCGCTGGTGTGCTCCTTGACCGTGTGCGGAGAGAGGAAGAGCTGCTCGGCGATCTCCCGGTTGGTCGAGCCGGCGGCGATGAGATCCAGGACCTCGCGCTCGCGCTCGGAGAGCATCGGTGCGGGCTGCTCGGCGGTGGGCTCGAACACCGTCATCCCGGACCCCACCATCCGCACCGCGCGCGCGACCTCGCGGGCGTCCCAGTCCTTGGAGACGAACCCCGACGCGCCTGCCGCCCGGGCCGCCGCGGGCGACATCCGCCCCGCCCCCGAGATCAAGAGCACTCTGGTGGACGGTGACGCCTTGCGGATCGAGTCGCACACGTCGGCACCTGACTCCCCGGCCAGGAACAGGTCCACCAGCGCCACGTCGGGGCGCAGGGTGGCCAGCAGGCGCAGGGCCTCGTCGCCGGTGCGGGCCGCCAGACAGCGCTCCACCCATGGCTGCTCGCCCAGCAGCACCCGGAAGCCCCAGTGGACGACGTCGTGGTCGTCCACCACCAGCACCCGCAGCTTGCGGTCGGCACCGGCGCGGGGCGGCGGCTGGGGCGCGGCGGCGGTCATACCCGTACCTCGGTCAGCGGGACGACAAGGCGGACCCGCCACAGGCCCTCATCGGGCGCGCCGAAGTCCACCACCCCGCCGTGCTGCAGCGCCTCGAAGGCGGCCAGGCGCAGTCCCATTCCCGCGCCGCGGGCGCCGGGCGCCACGCCGTCGTTGCGGACCTCCAGGCTGAAGGTGTCCTCGTCGCCGGCCACCACCACCTCCACCACCGACGGGGCGGCGTGCTTGGCGATGTTGCGCAGCGCCTCGGCCAGCACCGACTGCGACAGCGGCTCCACCCCGGTCGGAACCTCGACCTCGTCGGGCCAGGTGACGTGCACCGCCGGACCGGGTGTCTGCACCAGGCGCGCCACCTCGGCGGCCAGCGTCGTGCCGGTGTCGCCCGAGACCGGGGCCAGCGGGCGCTCCAGCGCCGAGCGCAGGTCCGACAGCGCCTCCTGCATCTCCGACAGGCAGCGATCGCGCTCACCGCGGTCAAGCGGCTTCTCGGCGCTCAGGGCGAGCGAGACTCCGAACAGGCGCTGCATGACCCGTTCGTGGATCTCACGCGCGAGCTCCAGGCGCTCGCCCAGCCAGCGGGTGCGCTCCTGCTGGCGGGTGGCGTTGCGCGCCGTGGCCACCAGCGCGGCGGTCTTGCCCAGCGTCCACAGCAGGTGGCGCTCGCCGTCAGTCAGCTCGAAGCGCCCGCCGCCGCGGTCGGCGCAGATGACGCCATACGCGCGGCCGGCAGCACTCAGCGGCGTGCACACCAGCGTCGTGATCCCGAAC
>DASXCN010000389.1:0-2206 GCA_036491155.1 Solirubrobacteraceae bacterium
AGGCCGGCGGCCTGGCGGGCGTTCTGCACGGCGCGGACGATGTCGCGGGCCCAGCCGTCCACGCGCAGGGCGTCGTCGATCTCGATCTCCAGGGCGACGGCATGGGAGCCCTCGCGCTCGACCTGGTAGCCCTCGAGGGGCTTCATGGAGATGAGCAGATCGTCGGCGGTGAGCTCGTGCTCGTTGCCGCCGATGGTGATCGCCAGGAGCCGGCCCTCGCGGAGCGACGCCGCGACGTGCACCGGGTCCAGGCCGGCGACAGCGGCCGCCACCATTGGCATCTGCTTGCCGAAGCGCGGCCCAAGGGTCCGGTAGTTGGGCTTGATCTCGATCTGGCCGAGCTCGTCGGCCTCTGAGACGAAGCGCAGCTCGTAGACGTTGAGCTCGTCGCGGACGAGGTTCTCCAGGCGCTCGATGGCGGCGCGCTCGCGGCCGGTGGCGACGATCACCGCGGCCCGCAGCGGCTGGCGGACCTTGATCTTGGCCTGGGCGCGTGCCGCCAGGCCGAGCCTGACCGTCTGGCGGGCGACGTCCATCGCCTGCTCGAGCTCCGCGTCACGCGGTGCGGGCACCGGAAAGTCGCACAGGTGCACGCTGGGCTCTGAGCCGTCGAGGTTGTCGTAGAGCTCGTCGGCGATGAACGGGCAGAAGGGGGCGAGCAGCTGGGCCACGGTCACCAGGCACTGGCGCAGGGTGGCAAAGGCGGCTGGGTCCCCGTCCCAGAACCGCCGGCGCGAACGGCGCACGTACCAGTTGGACAGCTCGTCGACGAACGTCTGGATGGCGCGTCCCGCGGTGGTGGCGTCGAAGTTGTCGAGCCGGTTGCGGACGGTCTCGACGGTCTCCGACAGGCGCGAGAGCGCCCAGCGGTCGAGGTCGCCGGCCGCCTCCGGAGGACCCCCGTTGGGCGACACGCCGTTGACGTTGGCGTAGAGCACGTAGAACCCGTAGGTATTCCAGAGCTGGAGAATGAACTGGCGCAAGGCCTCGCCGATCGTCTCCAGCGAGAACCGGTAGCCGTCCCACGGCTGCTTGGAGGTGAAGAAGTACCAGCGCAGCGCGTCGGCGCCGTAGCGGTTGATGATCTCCCATGGCTCCACGGTGTTGCCCACCGACTTGGACATCTTGCGCCCGTCCTCGTCCAGGATGAGGCCGAGGCACACCACGTTGCGAAACGACGATGTGTCGAACAGCAGGGTGCCGATGGCCAGCAGCGAGTAGAACCATCCGCGGGTCTGGTCCAATGCCTCGCAGATGAAGTCGGCGGGGAAGCGCTCCTCGAAGTGGTCCAGGTGGTGATGGGGCGCCTGGAACTGGGCGAACGGCATCGAGCCCGAGTCAAACCAGACGTCGATGACCTCGGGCACGCGGTGCATGTCGCCGCCGCAGTTGTCGCAGGTCAGGACAACGTCGTCGACGAAGGGACGGTGGGGATCGTCGAGCTTGACCCCCGACTCGCGCTCGAGCTCGGCCAGGGAGCCCATGACCTTCGTGCACCCCTTGGCGCAGCGCCACACCGGCAGCGGCGTGCCCCAGTAGCGCTCGCGCGAGAGGGCCCAATCGACATTGCCCTCCAGCCAGTTGCCAAAGCGCCCGTGCTTGACGTGCTCAGGATGCCAGTTGACGCCCTCGTTGGAGGCCAGCAGGCGGTCCTTGATCTGGCTGGTGGCGATGTACCAGGACGGCTTGGCGTAGTAGAGCAGCGGGGTGTTGCAGCGCCAGCAGTGCGGATAGGAGTGCTCGTAGTTCTCCGAGCGCAGCAGGCGGTCGCGGGCCCGCAGGTCCTCGATCAGGTCGGCGTCGGCGTCCTTGACCCAGCGGCCGGCGTACGGGCCGATCCGCTCGTCGTAGGTGCCGTCGAGCCGGACCGGGTTGACGACGGTCAGCCCCTCCTGCTCGCCGAGGCGAAAGTCGTCCTCACCGAAGGCGATGGCGGTGTGGACCAGCCCCGTCCCGTCGGTGGCCGTGACGAAGTCGGCAGGCAGCACGGTATGGCCCTTGGGGCCGTAGGCGTCCGCCGCGATGAACCCGAACGGCGGCTCGTACGCGGTGCCCACCAACTGGACGCCCGGGAAGCGCTCCAGCACCTCGGCGCCCTCGCCCAGCACCTTCTCCACCAGGTCGGAGGCCACGATGGCGACCCGGCCGTCGTCGTAGCGGGCACGCACGTAGGTGAGGTCGGGATGGACGGCGACGGCGGCGTTGG
>DASXCN010000390.1:0-3573 GCA_036491155.1 Solirubrobacteraceae bacterium
AGCGGGACGACCGCGACGTCGCGCAGCAGTTCGGTCCAGATCCCGCCCAGCCCGACGACCAGCGCCGGCACGATGCCGTCGGTGTGCGCGGCGACGATCAGCTCGACGCCGGGCGGCGCCATCCGCTCCACCAGGACGACGCCGTCGTGGGCGTCGGCCAGTGGCGCCATCTGACGATGGGCGCGCCGGACCTCGCTCGCGGAGTCCAGCCCGAGGGCCACGCCGCCCAGTTCGGTCTTGTGCTGGACCCGAGCCGCACTCAGCTTGAGCGCCACCGGGCCGTCGAGCTCCCGCCACGCCGCGACGGCATCGTCCTCGTCCTCGACGGCCAGGCCGTAGGGGACCGCGACGCCGGCGGCGCGCAGCAGGTCCTTGGCCTCGTGCTCGGGCAGCCACTCACCGTCGGTCCCGGTGACCGCCCATGCCGCGGCTGCGATCTCGCGTAGCCGGGCGGGGTCGGCGGCCGCCTCGGCTCCCAGCGCCGCGGCGGCACATCTGAGGCCGGTGCGCAGCCCTGCCGCGGCGGGCACGCCGGCGGCGGCGAACTCCGCGGCCGCGGCGTCGTCGAGCAGCTCGGGCAGCGTCGAGGACACCATCACCGGCACCGGGCTCAGCGACGCGCCCAGCATCACGCCCTCGCGGACCGCGCGCCAGGACTCCGCCGGGGCGCCGGTCATCCCGTGGGGCTGGTCGTAGAAGACGAGCACCTGACCGATCGCCGGATCCTCGCCCAGCGTGCGGACCAGCTCCGCCAGGGCCTGGACGTCGCCCCAGATCATCGCCGTGTAGTCGAGCGGGTTGGCCACCGTGGCCGCGGAGGGCAGCACCTCGGCCAGGCGGGCCTGCGTGCGGGGTGCCAGCGGCGGCAGGTCGAGACCCAGCAGCTGCGCCTCGTCGGCCCCCTGGGCCGAGTCGCCGCCGCTACAGGTCATGATCGCCAACCCCCGCGCGCTCGCCCCGTGGAGTGCCGCGGTGCGGCGCGTGGCGATCGTCTTGGACAGCTCCAGCAGGTCATGCACGTCGTCGGCCCACACCGCGCCGGCCTCCTGCACCAGGCTGCGAAAGACGCGCTGGTCGCCGGCCAGGGCCCCGCTGTGCGCGGCCGCGGCGCGCGCCCCCGCAACCGAGCGGCCGACCTTGAGCACCACCACCGGGATCCGGGCGTCGGCGCAGGCCGCCAGGCCGTCGACGAGCCCCGGCCCGCCGTCGTCCTCCAGATACAGCGCAACGGCGCCAACCTGTTGCTCTCCGGAGAGGAACTGCAGATAGTCGGCGGCGGTGAGGACCGCCTGGTTGCCGCTGGCGATCACCGTGTGAAACCGCAGCCCCCGCCGCGTGGCCAGCGCGTTGACCGCGACGTTCCCGCTCTGGGAGACCAGCGCCACCCGGGGCTGGGTGGGGTCATAGTCCTGCGCCGAGAAGGCGTCGCCCCACAGGGCGGTGCGCGAGTGCGGCGAGACGATCCCGTTGCAGTTGGGCCCGCACACCGGTAACCCGTGACGGCGCGAGGCGGCGACGAGGTCATCGTGATGGCCGCGCCCGGACTCCACCTCGCCAAAGCCGGCGCTGAACACGACCGCACCGCCGCAGCCTCGGGCGCCCGCCTGGTCGACTGCGGCCGCCACCCCGGCGGCCGGGATCGCGACGACGACGGCGTCCACCGGCTCCGGGAGGTCGGCCACGGTGGGCACGCAGGGACGCCCCATGACCTCGGTGCGCTTGGGGTTCACGCCGTACACGCGCCCCGGGAAGCCGATGCGCCCGATATTGACCAGCGTCTCGGCGGCGTAGCTGCCGGCGCGGTCGGTGGCGCCGACGACGGCGATCGAGGCCGGGCGCATCAGGCGGCTGAGATCCGCCATGCCGGCGGTGACCGGGCGTGTCTCGAGCGCGGTCAATGGATCGTCGCCTCGACCCCGCGGCGCTCGAGGGCCCGGGCGATGATGAGCCGCTGGATCTCCGAGGTGCCCTCCCAGATGCGGTCCACGCGCAACTCGCGGTTGAAGCGCTCGGCGACATTGGAGCGCAGGTAGCCGCGGCCACCGAACGCCTGGACGGCCCGGTCGGCGCAGCGACCGGCGGCCTCGGAGACGAACAGCTTGGCCATCGAGGCCTTGGCGTGGATGAGCTTGGGATCGCCCCCGTTGTCGACCATGTCGCACACCTGCAGCGCCAGCAGGCGCCCGACGGTGGCGTCGGTGGCCGAATCGGCCAAGGGGAACGAGATCCCCTGGTAGTCCATGATGCGGTGCCCGCCCTGACGGCGGGTCAGCACCCACTCGGTCGTCTCATCGAGCAGCCGCCACATCGCCCCCAGGCCGTGGGTGGCGATGCCCAGACGCTCCTCGGTGAACCAGCGGCGCTGGAGTTCGTCGGCGTTGCCCACCCCGCCGACCACGGCATCCGCCGCGACCTCGACATCGGTGAATCGGACCGTCGGGTGGCCGTGGGGATAGTTGTGGGTGTAGAGGGGGTCGTCGACGAACTCCACGCCCGGTGCGTCGGGCTCGACGAGGAACAGCGTCGGCAGGCGATCGGGGCCGTCGACGACGTTGGCCACCACGATGAGCACGCGGGCCACGTCACCCGAGGTGACGAACCACTTCTCGCCGTTGATGCGCCAGCCGGCGTCCGTGGCCACCGCAGCGGTGGCGATCTGACTGGGGTCAGAGCCGGCCTCGGCCTCGGTCACCGCGTAGGCGTCGCCGCCCTCACCGCGCAGGGCGGGCACGACGTAGCGCTGCACCTGCTCGGGGCTGGCGTCGACCCACACGTTGTAGACGCCGGGGACGTGCCAGTGCAGGCCGTTGGTGACCCGCCCGAACTGCTCGTTGACCAGGAACCACTCCCGCATCGACCACCCCTGGCCGCCGAGCGCGGTGGGCACCCGCCCGCCCTGCACGCGCGCGGCGATCGCCTCGCGCTTGATGTGGGCGACGGTCTCGTCGGGAAGACGGCCCCCGGCCGCCTCGGCCGTGAGCTCGAGCGGACTCAGGACGCCCTCGACGAACTCGCGCGCCCGCTGCTGGAGGGCGAGGTGCGCGTCGGAGAGGTCAGGGGCGGCGGCGGTCGTCGTCGTCGTGGTCATCAGGCTCCTAGGTCTCGGTGAGGGCGAGCGCGCGCAATCGGCTCGAGTCGTTGGCGGTGAGAGTGGCGCCGGGGCCGGGCAGCCCGAGCAGCAGGTTGTGGTGGTTGGCGATCACGGTGCTCGCCCGGTGCGAAGCGGCGACGACGTCGGGGTCGTCGCTGCCCCGGCCGGCGTCGATCAGGTCCACCACCTCGTGCAGGTAGGCCAGCCAGCGACGCTGGGTGCCGTGGAGGATCAGACGCTCGATCCGAGCCTGCTCGGCGGCCACCGCGGCGGGGCCGGCGCGACGGCCCGCGGCCAGCGTGGACACCGCCTGGGGCAGCTCGCGCTCGGGCTCCGGCGTGATCGACAGCCACGAGGCGCGCTTGACCATGGCGGTTAGAATACATCAACTGATCACAAAGTCAGGATGAGAATATGGACACAACCGTTGCCTCGCCCCCGTCGTCGCCCACCGCTCTGAACGGCTCCGCCGCGTCTCCGTC
>DASXCN010000391.1:0-5655 GCA_036491155.1 Solirubrobacteraceae bacterium
GATGAATTGCTGCTCCCGCAGCCCACGATGGCCGCCGCACACAGCAGCGACACCCCGACGGACAACCATGTCCTCATTGAACGCATAACAAATCTCCTCATTGGTTCCCAGAAAACAGGCGGGAGGATAGGCAACATCGCGTCCGGCTGGCGGACCTCCTAATCGCCCCGCAACACTGGCGTAGGCTTGTCGCCATGAACGTCACCGTCCGCCTCTTCGCCGGGCTGCGCGAGCGCGCCGGGTGCGACGAGGTCGCGCTGGAACTGCCTGAGGGCGCGCGTGTGGCCGATGCGCTGGCCCGGATGGGCGACGTCATCGGCGACGTGCCCGTGGTCATGGCGGTCAACCAGGAGTACGCCGACGACGGCCACAGCCTCGCCGCCGGAGATGAGCTGGCGCTGATCCCGCCGGTCTCGGGCGGCTCAGTGGGCGTGGCCCACGTGCGGGTCACCGAGGAGCCGCTGGCGCTCGACGCGCTGGTGGCCCGGGTCTCGGACCCCCGAGCCGGCGCGGTGGTCACCTTCACCGGCGTCACGCGCCAGGTGGCCGAGCTCGACTACGAGGCCTACGTGCCGATGGCCGAGCGCCACATGGAGCGCATCGTGGCCGAGGCAATCGAGCGCCACGGCCTGTGCGCGGCCGCGGCCGAGCACCGGATCGGGACCGTGCCCCTGTCGGAGGCCTCGGTGGCGATCGCCGTATCGGCGCCCCATCGCGCCGAGGCGTTCGCCGGCGCCCGGGAGATCATCGACGAGATCAAGGCCCGCGCGCCGATCTGGAAGCGTGAGGAGGGAGAGTGGGTTCCGGGGGCGTCCGCCCCGCATAAACCGGGGACGTGAGCGGGCCCCTGCAACGCCACCTTCCACGTAACTTCGGAGACGAGATACCGTTACGACGTGCGGGGGTCCAGCTAATCGGCCCTGCTTAGCGTGACAATCGATCACAAAGAGGCCATTCCAAGCCGTACTGGCAGGCGCGGCGGAGCCGCGCCGGTCGTGTTGCCCGAACGCGATGTTCGGCGCAAGCGACCGCCCCTGCTCATGTTCCTGCTGCGCAAGGAGACAGTGCGGCGGCTCACCCGAGTCCTGGTCCTGCTGCTGCTGGACTTCACCGGCGTCACCGCGGCGATCTTCACCGCGATCGCCATCAAACTCGCCCTCCGGGGCGACTTCACGCTGGGCGCGACGTGGAGCAATACGCGCAGCCCGCTGGCGTTCGCCTACCTGCTCACGGTGCTGATGTTCGCGCGGCTCGATCTCTACGCCGACCGCCCGCGCCGACCCGGCCTCCCCAAGATCTTCGCCGGCCTGTTCCAGGCCACGGTGATCGCCTTGATCTTCGCCCTGGCCACGGGCAACCACTTCAAGAGCTACTACATCTTCTACGGCGCGCTGTTCTTCGGCACCGCCTACATCTCGGTCCTGCGCGAGTGCTACACGCGCTTCACGGGCTGGGCGCTCGAGCAGGCCGGCTACCGGCGTCGCGCACTGCTGGTCGGCTCGGGACGGCACATCGAGGAGGTCGCGCACGCGCTGGGCGGCCGGGCGCGGACCCGCGTGGACCTGGTCGGCTACATCTCGCTCACCCCGCGACCCCAGAACGGCCTGCGCTCGCTGGGCCGGCTGGACGAACTCTCCGACGTGCTGGGGGCCGAGCGCATCGACGAGGTGATCATCGCGGACCCTGACTTCCCGCAGGAGCGCGCACTCGATCTCGTCGACCGCTGTCATCAGCGGGGCGTCACCGTGCACGTGGCACCGTCGACGATGGAGATCCTGATCGACCGCGCCGTGTTCATGCCCGGCGAGTCGGTCCCGCTGTTCACCCTGCGCCCGCCGGTGTTTGACGGAGTCCAGTTCGCGGCCAAGCGCACCTTCGACCTCATCCTCTCCACGATCGCGCTCCTGTGCCTGTCGCCGGTGTTCGCGGCCATCGCGCTCGCCGTCAAGCTCAGCTCGCCGGGGCCCGTCATCTACCGGTCGATCCGCCCGGGGATGGGCGGCAAGCCCTTCCACTGCTTCAAGTTCCGCACCATGCGCGAGCACGCCGAGCAGATCCAACTCGACCTCGAGGCCCTCAACGAGTCCTCGGGCGCCCTGTTCAAGATCCGCGAGGACCCGCGGCTCACCCCCGCCGGGCGCTTCCTGCGCCGCTTCTCGCTGGACGAGCTGCCCCAACTGGTCAACGTCATTCGCGGCGAGATGTCGCTGGTGGGACCCCGTCCGCTGCCCATGCGCGACTTCGAGCGCCTCGACGAGTGGCACAAGAAGCGCTACCTCGTCATGCCGGGGATCACTGGCCTGTGGCAGGTCTCCGGGCGCGCCGAGTTGGACTTCGACGACCTCGTGCGCCTGGACTTCCTGTACCTGGAGCGGTGGTCGATCCTGCTGGACCTGTCGATCCTGGTGAAGACCATCCCGGCCGTGTTGTCGCGGCGAGGCGCGTACTAGACGCTTCTGCTTTGGTCCCGTGTCGTAGCTGCACGGGCGGAGCTAACGGCAGGGCTTGGGAAGGCGGGCTCGGCGGAAATGGGCCCCTTTGCAGGGAGCCCTGGGAGATAAGCATTGCCAGACAGGGTTAATCTCCCACGGTCCGCTCGGAGGCCGACCGGGCGCCTGATCATTCAGCGCCTCTCCTCCTCGATAGCTTGTCGTTGAGGCTCGCCAGTGCCCATGGCACACGGGACCCCCACAGGAATCGCCCGCGCCCGCTAGGCTCCCGGCGCGAATGCCCCCCACCGACCGCTACGTCATCAGCTTCGCAGCCGAGCCTCCCCAGGAGGCGCTGCCGTACGGCCGCTGGGCCGACACCCTGCGTGACCACTTCCTGGCCGCCTGCCGTGAGATCGACGCCGATGGCGAGGACCTGGGCGAGGCGGGCGAGATCGCCTGGTTCCCTGACCGCTCCTACGCCGGGCGGACGTACGTGCCGGCGGTGGCCCGAACGACCACGGGCTACGAGCTGTTTGGCTTCGTCGCATTCCGGGAGGGCGCTGAGCAGGGTGGCCGCGGTCCGGTGGACTTCGAGGCCCGCGCCGACTACACCTCCGAGACGGCCGAGTCCAACCCGGACTGGAAGCTGGACATCAACGACGAGGTGGTGGGCCAGTGGCGCGGTGAGCAGGGCAACACCGCCGACATGACCCTGGTGTGGGGCGTGCCCATGATCGCGGGCGGCGCGATCGTCACTGCCGAGCTGGCCAACCTGGCCGTGGACCAGTGCGAACTGCTCGAGGAGCGCTTCACCCTGCTGGCGCCCGACGACTACCGCTCGGACCTGCTGGAGATCAAGCTATGGGACAAGGGCGGCAGCGAGCTGGCCTCGGAATCGCTCTACGTCGACGATGATGACGACGAGGACGACGAGGACGACGAGCAGCCGGACGAGGCCGAGCGCCAGGACGACGAGGAGTCCTGAGCGAGCGGCTCGCTGAGAGCCGCCGGCGACGGGCGCTACGTGGCGTGCTCGGGCTCGCTGGCGCGCAGGCGCGTCAGGGCCTGGGGCAGCCGCTCTGTGATCTCTTCGTCGGTCAGCGGGAAATGGCACGCGGCGACCGTTCCGCCGGGCTTGGGCTCCAGCGGCGGATCGTCCTCTGAGCACTTGGGCTGGGCCTTGGGGCAGCGGGTGTGGAACCGGCACGCCGACGGCGGGTTGGCCGGGCTGGGAACGTCGCCGGTGAGCAGCTGGCGCTGCTTGGTACCGCCGCTGGGGTCCGCCACGGGCACCGCCGAGAGCAGCGCGCCCGTGTAGGGGTGGCGCGGTTGGGCGTAGAGGACATCGCTGTCGGCCACCTCCACGATCCGGCCCAGATACATGACCGCCACGCGGTCGCACATGTGGCGGACCACCGAGAGATCGTGGGCGATGAAGACGAGGGTGAGACCCATGTCGCGCTGCAGCTGGCGCAGCAGGTTGAGCACTTGGGCCTGGATGGAGACGTCCAGCGCCGAGACCGGTTCGTCCGCGATGAGCAGCTTTGGCTCCAGGGCGATGGCGCGGGCCACTCCGATGCGCTGGCGCTGGCCGCCTGAGAACTCGTGGGGATAACGGTTGTAGTGCTCAGGGTTGAGCCCGACGCGATCCATCAGGTCCTGGACGCGGCGCTTGCGCTCTCCGGCGGCGGTGTAGAGACCGTGAATCGCGTAGGGGTCGGAGATGATCGACCCCACTGACTTGCGCGGGTTCAGCGACGAGTACGGGTCCTGGAAGACCATCTGCACCTCGCGGTGCATCGCCTTCAGCTCATTGCCCTTCTGGGCGCTGACGTCGCGACCATCGATGGTGATAGTGCCCGACGTCGGATCCATCAGGCGGCACAGCAGACGGGCGGTGGTGCTCTTGCCGCATCCCGTCTCGCCCACAATGCCGAGAGTCTCGCCCTCTTTGACGTCGAAGGAGATGCCATCCACGGCTTTCACCGCGCCGATCTGGCGCTGGAAGATGACGCCGCGCTTGATGGGGAAGTGCTTGACGAGGTCGCGTACCTCAACCAGGTTCGTCATCGCTCTATGTGTCCTCCGGTCCGGTGATGACGTCGCCCGTGTGCTCGTTGCGCTCGAGTCGATGGTCGACTTCGTCGACGGGCTGTGTCAGCAGGTGTTCGTCGTGGCGCTCGGACTCGACCACGCCCTCCTCGGAGGGCCCGACATCCGTCCCCTCGCTCTCCGGCGCATCCCGGAGCTCGGCCGGCACCTCCGGCTCTGGGGACGATGCGGCCATCCGTTGCAGCGACTCGGGGTCGCGTCCGGTCTGGATGCCGTCCCAGATACGGGTCCGGACCGAGGACTGAAGCAGGCAGGCAACGGCGTGCGCCGAGCTCCCGTCCACCGGCGTGAGCTCGGGGTCGACGCGGCGGTGGGCGTCGCGAACGTAGGGGCAGCGCGGATGGAAATGACAGCCGCTGGGGCGGTTGATGAGGCTGGGCGGCCGACCCGAGATCGGCACCAACTCCTCCCCGCGGGGGGTGTCGAGCCGCGGGATCGAGTTGAGCAGGCCCCAGGTATACGGGTGCTGGGGCGAGTTGAAGATGTCCTCGGTGCTCCCCCGCTCGACGACGCGCCCGGCGTACATGACGCAGATGTCATCGGCGATCTCGGCGACGACACCGAGATCATGGGTGATGATGATGATGGCGGTCCCAAGCCGGCTCTGGAGATCCTCTAGCAGCGCCAGGATCTGGGCTTGAACCGTGACGTCGAGCGCCGTGGTCGGCTCATCGGCGATCAGTAGCTTGGGCTCGTTGGACAGCGCCATAGCGATCATCGCCCGCTGGCGCATGCCTCCCGAGAACTCATGCGGGTACTGGTCCAGCCGCCGTTTGGGGTCGGGGATGCCGACGAGGTCCAGAAGTTCGGCGGCGCGGGCCCGGGCGGCCGACCGGCTCACGCGGCGGTGTGCCTGCATCGCCTCTACGAGCTGCGCGCCGACCTTGTAGAAGGGATGCAGCGCCGAGAGCGGATCCTGGAAGATCATCGCGACGTCGTTGCCGCGGACCCCGCGCAGCTTGTCGTCGGACAGGGTGACCATGTCCTGGCCGTCGAACATGATCCGCCCGGTGACCGTCGCGTTGCTGACACGGGTGAGCCCGAGCGTGGTCAGGGACGACACCGTCTTGCCCGACCCGGACTCGCCGACGATCCCCAGCGTCTTGCCGGC
>DASXCN010000392.1:0-11491 GCA_036491155.1 Solirubrobacteraceae bacterium
CGCTCCGCCGCCTTCGCGGCGAACCTGGACGGCGATGTCCTGGCTGGCGCGCGGGCTGATCGTGCTGAGATCCGCCCACAGCTTTCCCTCACTGAGCCCGGCGATGATGCCGTCGGGACCACGGGCGACGGAGCCCACGACGTCCTCGTTCGGGAGAGACGTCATCACGATGTCGGCAGCCTCAGCGACCTCGCGCGGCGTGTCGGCCCAGTTCAGGCCCTGGTCGACGAGCCACTGCGCGCCGACGCGATCGCGCTCCTCGCCGTACACCGTGTAGCCGGCAGCGAGATAGCGAGCGGCCATGTTGCCGCCCATGTTTCCGAGACCGATGAATCCGATGGTCGACATGACTGGTTCTCTCCTTTGAGAGTGGTGTGGCCGGTGAGTTGCAAGCATGATCTTCCTCACGATCACCAGCACCATCCAGATGGCCGCTGCCATCATGGCCCGCTCCAGCACCATGACCAGGCTGACCGCCAGTCCCGACGGGCGGTTCTAGCGGGAGGCCGCCCACTAGCCGTCGCCCGCGGCTGCCACACGAACGTCTATGCGAAGGCGCCGATGCCGGTGATGTCGCGTCCGACGATGAGCGTCTGCATGGTCTCGGTGCCCTCGTAGGTGTGGATGGCCTCGATGTCGGCCATGTGGCGGATGACGTGGTTCTCGAGCAGGATGCCGTTGCCGCCGAGCATGTCGCGGGCGTCGGCACACACCTGCCGCGCTTTGCGGGTGTTGTTGAGCTTGGCCAGCCCGGCGATCGTGTCGCTGAGTTGGCCGCGTTCGGCCAGACGACCGATCTGCAGGCAGTAGAGCTGCATGGCGGTCACCTCCGCGAGCATCCGCACCAGCCGCTCCTGGATGATCTGAAAGCTCGCCAGCGGCTTGCCGAACTGGGTGCGCCGCTTGGCGTAGGTCAGTGCGGTCTCGTATGCCGCGACAGCATGTCCGAGGCCGGCCCAAGCGCACGTGCTGCGGGTCCCCGCCAGGACGCGTGCGGTGTCCTTGAACCTCTGGGCTCCGGGGAGACGGTTGGCCACCGGAATGCGGACGTCGGTGAGCGTGATCTGGGCCTGCCACACCGCCCGCAGGGAGCCCTTGCCCTCGATCACCTGCGCGTCGAAGCCGGGCGTGGGCGGGTTGGACATGTTCTCCACCAGGAAGCCCTGGACCTGGCCATCCTCGCCGCGCGCCCACACGATGATCACGTCGGCGACGCTGCCGTTGCCGATCCAGCGCTTGGCCCCGTTGAGGACGTACGCGTCGCCGTCGAGCCGCGCGCTCGTCTCCAGCCCGACGGAGTCCGAGCCGTGGTCGGGCTCGGTGAGCGCGAAGGCGCCCAGCTTCTCCATACGGGCCATCTCCGGCAGCCAGCGCTGCTTATGCTCTTCGGAGCCGAACAGCGCGATCGACTTCATGGCCAGCCCCGACTGCACGCCCATGAGGGTGCCGAGGCTCCCGTCGCCGCGGTTGAGCTCCATGTGCATCAGCCCGCAGGCGATCGGGCTGAGTCCGGGGCAGCCGTAGCCCTCGATGTCCTCGCCGACGATGCCCAGCTCCCCGAGGCGGCGGATGAGCGGCCAGGGCAGCTCGGCGCGCTCCCAGTAGCCCCCGATGACGGGGAGCACCTCGTCGTCGACGAAGGCGCGGACCCGGCGCAGCAGCTTGAGCTCGTCCTCGGTGAGCTGTTCGCGCAGGAAGAAGTAGTCGGTCGACAGCGCGTGGCCGAGATTCTCGAATAGCGGTGGGGTGGGGGAGGTGGTGCTCATGTGGATCGGTCCTCTCCTGGCGTCTGCGTGGTCTGGGTAGGGGCGGCCTCGGGAGCGGCGAGGGCGGTGGCGATCGCCCGGTAGGCCTTGCGGTTGAAGATGAGGCCGACGTGGCTGCCGGTGACCTCGACGCACTCGGCGTCGTCGGTGACGGCGGCCTGCCAGCGCACGACGCCGTCGCCCTTGGAGTAGATGCTGGTGAGGCGGACGCGGTCGGCCGGGAACGGCCCCACGAAATCGCGGGCGAAGGCGCAATCGCAGCCCTCGGTGAAACAGCGCGGCGACCGCGCTCCGCCCGTGCGGCGCGCGAGGTCGCGCGCGGCGGCGACGACCGCCTCGGTGGGGTAGCTGACCGACAGCATCTCGCGCAGCCCCGCCCCCATCGAGATCGCATGGGAGACGAGGTCTGGCCGCCGGCATGCGACCGCGCGCGCGTAGTGGCCACCGCGACTGTGGCCGATGAGCGCCACTCTGCGTCCGTAGCGCTGATGCAGCTCCGCCGCTCGGCGCTCGACTCGGTCGGCGGCGCGGTCCGAGCACTGGACGTTGGCCACGAATCCGCTCACGAACGGCCGGTAGCCAGTGCGCCGCAACCAGGCCGCCACCACGAGCAGCGTCTGATCACCGGCCAGGAAGCCGGGCATGAGCAGCACCGGCCGGCCATCGCCGCGCGGCACGCCGCGTCCCCACCACACGGGGTCAACGAGGAGCCGGGCGAGCTCGAGCTGCCAGCGGGTCTCGGCCAGCGGCCGTCCCCACCAGCGGTCCATGGGTGCCTCAGCGTGCGAGGACATAGGTCCCCGGTGCCTTGGCCTGGGCGCGAAAGCGCCGGTTGCCCAACGCGGTGGGCGCGGCGCGCATGGCGCCCGAGCGCTCGGCCAGCCACGCGTCCCAGTCGGGCCACCAGCTGCCCGGCTGCTTGGGTGTCTGATCGAGAAACGCCTCGGCGTCGGGCGTGACGTCGTCGGTGACGCGGTAGCTGGCGCGTGATGGAGCCCCCTCGGCCGCGGGCGGGTTGACCAGGGCCTGGATGTGCCCGCTGCGCGAGAGCACGAAGCGCGTGCTGGCACCGAAGAGCTGGGCGCTGCGGTACGCGTTCTCCCACGGCACGATGTGGTCGGTCAGTCCGGCGATCGCGTAGACGTCGATGTCGACGGCGGACATGTCGACGGGCGTGCCCAGCACCTCGAGCGCGTCCGGGTGCGTGAAGGCGTTCTCCAGGCCGATGTGGATGAAGTCGCGATGCAGGCCCGCGGCCATCCGCACGGTGTCCTGGTTCCAGTAGAGAACGTCGAACGCCGGGGGCTCCTTGCCCAGGAGGTAGTTGTTGACGACATAGGACCAGACGAGGTCGTTGGGGCGAAGCCACGTGAACACGCCGGCCAGCGCCTGGCCGTCGACGTAGCCTTTGCGGGCCGACTCGGCGACCGCCGCGGCGGCCAGGTCGCGCGTGGCCAGCGCCGAGACGGTCCCCGCCTGGGCGTTGTCCAGCGCACACACCATGAGCGTGAGGCTCGCCACCTCGCCGAGCCGGCCCTCGGCGGCGAGATGCCCCAGCAGCCCCGACGCCACGATCCCGCCCGAGCACGCCGCGGCGATGTGCACGGCGTCCTGCCGCGAGATCGCCGCCGCGGCGTCGCGCGCCTCCGCGATGGCCTGGGCGTAGGTGTCCAGATCGAAGTGGCCCTGCTCGGCCTCGGGGTTGCGCCACGAGATGGCGAACACCTGCTGGCCCTGGCCGACGAGGTACTCGACAAGGCTGCGCCCGGGAGCCAGATCCAGGACGTAGTACTTGTTGATCGTCGGCGGCACGAAGAGCAGCGGCGTCTCGCGGACCTGCTGGGTGGCCGGCCGGTAGTGGATGAGCTCCAGCACCTGGTTGCGCAGGACGACCGACCCCGGCGTGGCGGCGAGGTTGCCGCCGACCTCGAACTTGCTGGTGTCGACTGTCGCCGGCAGCCGCGGCGGGTGGCTGAGGTCGCCGGCCAGGCGGCGCAGTCCCCTGGTCAGGTTGGCGCCGCCGGTGTTGACGATCTCACGCAGGACGGCCGGGTTCGACCACGGGAAGTTGGTCGGCGCCAGCGCGTCGATCACGTTGCCGGCGGTGAGCCGCGCCTGGCGTTCGGTTCGCCAGTCCACGCCGGCGTCGGAGATCAGGCCATCGACGGTCTCGCCCAGCGCCAGATACGACTGCAGCAGCTCGCGCAACAGCCAATTCTCCTGCCAGGCGGGATCGGCGAAGCGGCGGTCCCCGCTCGCCGGGCCCAGCTGCGAGCGTCCGGTGGCCGCCCGCGTCAGCTCGGCGCCCAGGCCCGTGGCGCGGCGCACGACCCCGCGGGGCCGCCGGGCCAGGCCGGCGGCGACCTTCACCGCGGGCCCTGGAGCGAAGAACCGAGGGGTGCCGGCGGCCGCGTCGGTCAGCATCACGTCGAGTCCGGAGCGCACCGCCTCTTCCGCGCGGCGCGTGCGTGTCGTGGCGGGGGTGCTCATCGCTGCGTCCTCTCGGTCGCGGCGGGCACGCTCAGCAGGTGCGCAGGCGGAGTGATCTCGCGCTTGAGGATCTTGCCCGTCGGGCCCTTGGGCAGCTCGTCCAGCAGCCAGACCAGCCGCGGGTACTTGTAGGCCGCCACCTGACCTTTGACGAAGGAGCGCAGCTCGTCCGGCGTCGTCTCAGCGCCCGGCTTGAGCACGGCGGCGGCGGCCACCTCCTCGCCCAGGGACGGGTGCGAGATGCCGATCACGGCGCACTCGTGCACCGCCGGATGCTCGTAGAGGACCTCCTCGATCTCCCGCGGGTACACGTTGTAGCCGCCACGGATGATCAGCTCCTTCTTGCGGTCGACGATGAAGTAGTAGCCGTCGTCATCGACACGGGCCAGATCGCCGGTGCGCAACCAGCCGTCCGCGGACATGACCTCGGCGGTCGCGTCGGGGCGCTCCCAGTAGGACTTCATGACGTTGTGGCCGCGAATGGCGATCTCGCCGACCTCGCCGGCCGGGACGTCGTCACCGGCATCGTTCACCAGCTTCATCTCGACGCCGTCGATCGGCGTCCCGATCGAGCCAGGCTTGCGCTCGCGGTCGGGATGGTTGAACGAGGCCACCGGTGAGGTCTCCGAGAGGCCGTAGCCCTCCAGCACGATGCAGCCGAACGCCGCCTCGAACGCCCGCAGGACCTCGACCGGGAGAGCCGCGCCGCCGGACACGCACAGCCGCAAGCTGCTGAGGTCATGCTCCTGGGTGCCGGCCCGAGCCAGCAGCGCGGAGTACATGGTCGGCACGCCTTCGAAGACATTGATCCGGTCGCGCTCGATGATCTCGAGGACGGTGGCGGGGTCAAAGCGGGCAATGAGCGACAGGCAGGCGCCGGCGGCGATCGCCGCGTTGAGTGCGCACGTCTGACCGAAGGCGTGAAACAGCGGGAGCGCACCAAGCACGACGTCATCGGGGCCGATGGAGAAGATGCGCGTCATCACCTCGACGTTGCGACGCAGGTTGGAGTGGGTGAGCTCCGCTCCCTTGGAACGGCCGGTCGTCCCCGACGTGTAGAGGATCACCGCGGTGTCGCTGCCGACCTTGCCGGCGATCTCGCGCACGGGCGTGCTCGCCGCGAGCAGTTGCTCGAACTCGCCCGGACGCACGACGACGCATTCCGCTCCCGCGTCGGCGGCGCCCGCCTCTGCCTCGCCCGCGAACTCGTGCCAGGCCAGCACCAGCTTGGCGCCCGGGTCGCTCAGGTAGAACGCGACTTCGCGCCGCTTGAGCAGGACGTTCATCGGCACGGCGATCGCTCCCGCGCGCAGGATGCCGTAATACGCGACGGCGAACTGGGGGATGTTGGGCAGCATCACGCCGACGCGATCGCCCGGCTGGACGCCGTGCGCCCGCAACAGGCCGGCCATCCGGGCGGTGAGGTCGTCCAGGGCGCCGTAGGAGAGCACGGCATCGTCGAGACGCACCGCCGGCTGCTCGGCGCCGCGCTTGACGCTGTCAATCAGGTTAATGGCAAGGTTCTCACTCATTCGCTCTCCGTCCCGGTGGGTCTGGGGTCACGCTGCCGGTACAGCGTCTCGCCGGCGGCTCGGCGGCGCATCGGTGTGCGCCACCAACTTCGCAACCGGGTTTTGTGAGCGGCATACAATCCGCTGCGGAGAGGGCCCCAGTGACCGTGACCCGGGCGCAGACCTCGGATAGCTCAGACAGCGTCGTCGTGGACGCGCCGGCGGCGGCGATCGCCGCGCTCCGGGACATGCTCGATGCGCGTCTCGACGAGCTCGCCGACGACGCGACGCGCCTCATCCTCGCCGAGATCCCCGCCTACCGCGATGCCACGCCGGCGCTGCGCGATGACGTGCGGGCGCACGTGCTGTCACACCTGCGCATCAGCCTGAGCACGTTCAGCGAGACACGGCCGGTCACCCGCGAGGAGCTCCTCTTCGTGCGCGGCCACGCCGCCCGGCGCGTCGGCCATATCCCCATCGCCGAGTTCGTCAACGCCTTCTACGTCGGCGAGCGGGTGCTGTGGGAGGCGGCGCTCACCTCGGCGCACGACGACGACTCCCGCCGCGCGGCTTTGGTGTTCGCGTCACATCTGCCGCGCTACTTCGAGGTGGCCACCACCCATGCCGCGGAGGTCTACATCGACGCCGAGGAGCAGCTCGCCGCGACCGGCGAGCGCATCCGCCGCGACCTGATCGAGGATCTCGTCGCGGGCGCGCCGGTGGCGGCCGGCCCGCGTATGGACGCCGCGCGAGCGGCGGGGCTCGAGCCCGGCGTCCCATGTCTCGTCGTCTCGGCCGCCGCCTCGCCGCCACCCGATGACGAGTCGCTGCTGCGCAGCGCGGCCACAGCGCTCGCGCGCGCCGTGGGAGGGACCCTCGCGCCGCTGACCGTTGTGCGTCACGGCAAGATCGACCTCGTGGCGCGCGCCTCGGGGCGAGGCGCCGATGGGGTGCAACAGCGCCTGGAGCGGACCCAGCGACGGCTCGCCGATGGCGGCCTGCCACTGGCGATCGGCGTGAGCACGGTGGTCGGTGGGCTTGACGAGATCGCCCACGCCTATCGCGAGGCGGAGCTCGCCCGCGCGTCCCTCAACGCGGCGCCCGGCGTCGTGGCCCTGGGGGGCATGAGCGCCTTCGACTACCTCACGCTGACGCGCGACCCCACGGCGCGCCGCCTCATCGCGCGACCGATCCAGGAGTTCGTCACCGAGGACGTGCAGCAGGGCGGGGTCCTCATCGCCACCCTGAGCCAATACGTCGCCTCCGACCTCAACGCCCGCCGGGCGGCCGAGCGGCTGCACATCCATGTCAACACCGCCCACTACCGGCTGGGCAAGATCGCGGAGCGCACCGGGTGTGACCTGCACCGCTTCGCCGATCTCGTCGAGATCCTCATCGCCGCGCGGTTCGTCTCCGCACCGCCGGCCGGTCAATCACCGTGATCCGGTGAGGCTCGGTCACCTGACTGAGGAAGAGACTGATCCTCCCAACGAAAGGGAGATCCCCCGTGAGCACCGAGCAACGAGAGACCCTCGACGCGATCCTGCGACAGGCAGCCTTTCCCGCCGACGCCGATGTCAATGAGCAGCGGCGACTGCTGCGGGAGTTGCTCTCCGCGCAGCCACTGCCCGCCGACGTGACCGTGACCGCAGCCTCACTGGGCGGCGTCCCCACCGCCGAGGTTTCCGTCGATGGAATCGAGCCGCGGCACGTTGTCCTCTACTTCCACGGCGGCGTGTACGTGATGGGGGACGCCGCCCTCGCCGCTGATCTGGCCTCGCAGGTCGGCCGGCGCACGCAGGCCAAGGTCATCTCCGTCGACTACCGCCTCGCCCCCGAGTACCCCTATCCGGCGGCGCTTGACGACGCTCTTGCCGCCTATCAAGCCCTCCTGGACGAAGGCATCGCCGCGGCGGACATCGCCTTCGCGGGAGAGTCCGCGGGCGGCGGACTGGCCGTTGCCACCCTGGTCAATGCCCGTGATCATGGGCTCCCCCTCCCGGCCGCCGCCTTCGTCATGTCGCCGTATGTCGATCTCACCCTGGCCGGGACGACCATGGACACCAATCACGACCTCGACCCGCTGCTCAGTCGCGAAGCCCTCCAGGCCCGAATCCCCGACTACACGGCGGGACAGGACCCCGCTCTTGGATTGATCAGCCCCGTCTTCGCCGACCTGTCGGGGCTGCCGCCGCTGATCATCCAGGCCGGAACACACGAGGTACTCCTCGACGATGCCCTCCGCCTCGCACGCGCGCTCGCCACCGCCGGGATCGAGGTCACGCTCGAGATCATCCCCGGGGTGCCCCACGTCTTCCAGGCCTATCACGCGATCCTCGACGAAGGGACCGCGGCGCTGGACAGAGCCGGGGCGCGCCTGTGGGCACATCTCGCCGGCGTTGAGCGCGTCGCTGCATAGATCGCGTGGCCGGTAAGACCCCGGCACGCCGCGCCACTGACCCCTCGTAGAGACCGACAGATCGCGATTCTCCGTCGAGAGGGAGGGCGTTGAGATGGGTTTGGCCTGGCAGCAGGGACCATTGGCAAGAGGGGCGATCGGGACCTTCCTGGTGGCGCAGCCCCTCCCGGAGCGGCTGCTCTTCGCTGAGCCGCTGCGCCGGCGTATGAGCGCGCGGTTCGCGGGAGAAACGATTGCGCAGAGCGATGAGGTGATCCTTCTCCACGAGCCCGCTCGCTATCCGGTGGCGTACTTTCCCAAGCCCGATGTTCGCTCGGACGTCCTGGAGCCGTCAGACCACGTGACGCGCCATCAGGAGCTTGGACCGACGGCTTGGTACACCGTGCGACTCGGCGACCGTCAGTCACCGCGCGGCGCGTGGGAACACCCGAGCCCACCGGAGTTCGCGCCGATGTTCGCGGACCGAGTCGCATTTGCCTGGCATGCCATGGACGCGTTCCACGAGGAGACCGAGCGCATCATCGGGCATGCCGCCGATCCGTACCACCGGATCGACATCCGTCAGAGCGCGCGGCATCTTGTGGTCACAGCAGCCGATCTCGTCGTGGCGGATACGCACCGTCCGCTGGTCCTCTACGAGTCGGGCTTTGCCCCTCGCTGGTACGTGCCACGCGAGGATGTTCTGGCCGCGTTGCCGGTCGCCCACCAGCAGCAGACGTTCTGCCCCTACAAGGGCCTGTGCAGCTACTACGACTTCGGCGACGTGAAGCGCTCGGGATGGAGCTACCTCGAGCCGTATCGGGAGGTCGACCGTATCGCCGGGTGCATCTCGTTTGAGCCAGACAGAGTGGAGGTGAGGATCGACGGCGAGATGCTTCATGCCGAGCCGGGGCAGACCGTTGTCGCGCACGGGCCCGACCGAGGTCTCACTCCAGATGAGGTCAGTCGTGTCCATCACACTGACTGAAGGAGCGCGCGCACGCGCTGCTCGAGCTCCAGCCGGACCGCGTCGCCGTCGACGTCGGTCGGCAGTGCCACCACATCCTCCTGGCCGCCCACCTGTATCTCGAGGGCGAACGTCGCCGGCGGCGCTACCTCGGGGAGCTCAATCACCCGGTCGGTCTCAAACAACGTGATCACGCGCGGGTCGATGTAGCTGGCGCGGGCCACCGCCGGGGTGTTGCCAAGCGCGGAGCTCACCCCGCGCACTGCCTGGCTCACCGCCCGAGGCCCACGTTTTCCTACCTTGTGCGCGCGGGCCAGCGCCACCGCGGCAAGCACGGTCGCCGACCAGGTGCGGAATTCCTTGGCCGAGTACGGGCCCTCCCCCCACGCGCGCAGCGCGTCGTTGACGTCGGGAGCGTGGATCCGGTGCCAGCCGTGCTCTGATCGATACACCAGGAGCTCATCGGGCACGCCGCGACGGCGCTTGAGCGCGGCGAGCGCGGCGACCGACTGTGGATCGCGCACCGTCATCCGGCGACGCTTGCCTGACTTCGCGACGAAGTCGAAATGAACCCCAAGCCCCTGCAGCGTCACGTTCTCGCGCCGCAGCGTGGTCAGTCCAACGTGGCCGTTGTCGCGGGCATAGCGGTCCCAGCCGACGCGGAACAAGCCGATGTCGAGCAATCGGATCGCCAGGGCGAGCGTCCGATCGCGCTCGCCATGGGGCGCGCCGAGCAGGCTCCTCGTGGTGGCTCGGATTTGCGGCAGCTTGGCGGCGAACTCGAGCATGTCGGCGTATTTCTCGTGATCTCGCCGCTCACGCCACAGCGGGTGATAGAGATACTGCCGGCGGCCCTTGGCATCGAAGCCCGTGGCCTGCAGGTGCGCGTTCGGGGAGGCGGCGATCCACACGTGCGTCCAGGCCGGCGGGATCCGCAGCGCGCGGATCCGCTCCAGCGTCTCGGTGTCGGCTACAGGCTCGCCAAGCGAGTCGAGAATGACCCAGTCCGCGCGCGCTCGCTCGCGGCGCAGGTCAAGGTCGCCCCCGTGGACGTAGACGAGCCCACCCGGGTCTACCGGCGTGGATTGGTCAGATGCAGCCCGACGCGTCACTGGCGACCTCCTCGGACAACGCTCCGGCCCGGGACGAGAGATAGTCTGGCGTGGGACAAGGCGCTTCTTTAGTCGACGAGGATCAGCGATGAATAAGCCGGTGTTGTTCTGTTTTGACGGATCGGAGGGCTCGCGGACCGCTCTGAAGGCCGCAGTGGAATGGCTCAAGCCAGACGGCGACGCCGTGGTCTTGACCGTCTGGACGCCCGCAGCGGTGCAGTTGGCCCGTGCGGGGTCGTTTGTGGTGGCGATACCGGATGAGGGCGAGGTCGATGAGCAGGAAGCCGCATTTGCTCAACGGATCGCCGAGGAGGGCGCCACGGGAGCTCGGACGCGCGGCTACAAAGCGGTCGCTCGAGTCGCGGAGGCAGACACGTCGGTGGCCAAGGTGATCGGTGACGTAGCCGAGGAGATCGACGCCGGCTTGATCGTCTGCGGTCAACGCGGGCGGGGCCCGATCGGCAGCGCTCTGCTCGGGAGCGTCTCTCATGCACTGGCGGCCCACACCAAGCGGCCGGTACTCATTGCCCCCCAGCACCCGTCGTAGCGCCCACGCCTTCGCGGGCACCGTCTCGAGACTCGAAATGGTGGCAGTTGCCGACCGCGAGCCGGGCCAGCGCAGCCCGAGCGGTGGGGACGCGATGATGGGCGCGGCCGGGCAGGATCACCGCCGCCAGAACAAACCCGACGGCGAAGATACCGACTGACCACCAGAACGCGGTGGTGTACCCGTGCACCGCGGCTGCGTCTGCCAGGCCCGGGCTCGGGACGTGACTCGCGGTGTAGCTCGCGACAGCGCTGGCGAAGATCGTGCTGAGTAACGAGGTGCCGACTGAGCCTCCGATCTGTTGCGAGGTGTTGACCATTGCCGAGGCGATCCCGGCCTCGGCTCCTTCCACGCCCAGAGTGGCGGTGGAGAATGCCGGCGCAAAGATGCATCCCATCCCGACGCCCAGGACGATCAGACCGGGAAGAACGTGGGCGGCGTAGCTGGAGCTCGGCGTCAGATGGGTGAACAGGAACATGCCGAGTGCCCCGAGCGCCATGCCGATGAGGACGATCGGCTTGACCCCGGTGCGTTGGATCACCCGGGTCTGCACCGTCGTCGAGGTGACGACGAGAACCGCGGTGAGCGGGAGGAAGGCCAGTCCGGTGGCGAGCGGGGAAAGGCCGCGCTGCTCCTGCAGGAAGAACGTGAGGAAGAGAAAAACGGCAAAGACGCCGGCCCCGGCCAGCAGGATCGTCGT
>DASXCN010000393.1:0-3340 GCA_036491155.1 Solirubrobacteraceae bacterium
CGCCGCCGAGGCAGGTGGTGGGGCGTTGCTGGTGGCAGGCGCGGCCACGCCCGTCGCGGCATCGGTTCTCACCGCCACCATGCTCACCGCCATCAACCGTGTCCACCTCAAGAACGGCCCGTGGGTCACCAACCAGGGCTACGAGTACAACCTCGTGCTCATCGCGGTCGTTCTTGCGCTGGCCGAGACCGGCCCGGGCAGCCCGTCGGTCGACGACGCCATCGGCGCCAAGTGGCACGGTCCCAAGTGGGCCGTCCGCTCGCTGATCCTGGGCATCATCGGCGCCGTCGGCGCGCACATCGTCGCCGAGAACGGCCCGAAGCCCGAGCCTGCCCCGGCAGAGCCCGAGGCCGCCCCCGCCGAAGCCGAGGCCGAGGCCGCGCAGACGTCGAGCTAGGCGACCGGACGCGCCACCGGCTGGCCCACGGCCCCGTAGAGCTCGGGCCGTCGGTCGGCCATCGCGTCGGCCAGTTCGGTGAAGGCCTTGTCGCGCGAGCGGCTGAGATCGACGGTGGCGCGCGCCGGCCCCGCGCCGGTCTGCGAGTCCAGTACCCAGCCGTCCTGGTCGATGATGCTGGTGCCGCCGTTCCAGTGCTGGCCGCGCTCGGTGCCGGTGCGGTCACAGCAGGCGACGAACACGCGATTGACCCGCGCGGCCGCCTGGGCGATCACCACCTCCCCGGGCCGCTCGCCGTCGGGGCGCTCGGTGAAGGGCCAGTTGGTGGGCACGCAGATGAGCTCGGCCCCGGCCAGCGCCAGCGTCCGCGGCATCTCGGGGAACTCGACGTCGTAACAGACCAGCACCCCGATGCGGCCGGCCGGGGTGTCAAACACGCGGGGCGGCTCGCCGCCGGGCGCGAACCACAGCTTCTCGCGGTCCCACAGATGCACCTTGCGGTACACGCCGATGACGCCCGAGCTATCGACGACCGCGGCGCTGTTGTAGATCAGGCCGTCCTCGCCGCGCTCGGCAAAGCCGCCGATCACCACCGCCGAACCGGCCTCCGCGGCCCACTGCTCGAACAACGGGTCCTCGGGCGCGAGGGCCACCGCAGCCGCCTCCTCGGCGGACTCGAACATGTAGCCGGAGGTGACGAGCTCGGGCAGCACGACGACGTCGGCTCCGGCCGCGACGGCGTCGGCGATCGCACTGAGTGACAGCCGCCGGTTGGCCTGCAGATCGGGGACCCGGGGGGCGACCTGCTGGCAGACGATCGTGGTCATGTTTGGATACTAAGCGGCTCGGCGCAGGGGCGCGAGCGTCGCCGCCGTCGCCTCATGCGGGCTTCGCCGCAAGCACCTGATACACGGAGGCCCAGCCGGTGGTGAACCCGGCGCGAGCCGCCCGCAGGTACAGCTTCCACACCCGTGCGCGCTCGGCGCCGGCGAGGCGGACCGCCTCGTCGTAGCGCGACTCGTAGCTCTCGATCCAGTAGGTGAGCGTCTGCGCGTAGTCCTCGGGCAGGCCCTCGACGTGGCGCACCACCAGCCCCGTGAGCTCCATCGCCCGGGCGATGCGGCTGAGGGGGAGCGGCACGCCGTCGGGAAAGACGAAGCGCTCGGAGAACGCGCCCTCGTCCTTGGTCTCGAAGTCCATGAGCTTGGCGATGCCGTGATTGAGCAGGCGCCCGCCGGGGTGCAGCAGGTCGTTGAGCGTGCGCATGTAGAGGTCGATGCGCTCCTCCCCCACGTGCTCGACCATCCCGATCGACGAGATGGCGTCAAACCGCTCGCCGGCGAGCTCGCGGTAGTCGGCCAGGCGCAGGGTCACGCGGTCGGCCACGCCGGCCTCCTGCACCATCTGGCGGCCGAGCCTGACCTGCTCCTCCGACAGCGTGACCCCCAGGACGTTGACGCCGTAGTGGGTGGCGGCGTGGATGGCGAAGCTGCCCCAGCCGCAGCCGACGTCCAGCACCCGCTCGCCCTCCGTGAGGCCGAGCTTGGTGCAGACCAGCCCGAGCTTGGCCTGCTGGGCTTCCTCGAGTGTCTGCGCCCCGCCCTTGAAGTAGGCGCAGCTGTAGGTCATCGACGCGCCCAGGAAGAGCTGGAAGAAGGCGTTGCCCGCGTCGTAGTGGTAGGCGATGGCGCGGCGGTCGCGCCCCAGGGTGTGGCGCTCACCGGTGAGGCGCAGTTCGGAGGCCGGCCTGCGCGGGGGCTTGACCAGCCCGCAGGCGCGGATGAGCGCGAGGCCCAGCCGCGCCATCTGGCCCGGTGAGACCCGCGGCGGCTCGAAGGTGTCTACGACGCGCAGCGACTTCTCGATGTCGTCGGTCTCGACCAGGCCCAGGACGTAGGCCCGGCCCAGCCCCAGCTCGCCGGGGGCGCGGACGACGTGGGCCAGCGCTTCGGGCGAACGGAAGCTGAAGGTGGGCGCGTCGGGGTCGGTGGCCGGCACCTCGGTGCCGTCCCAGAAGCGGACCGCGAAGGGGCGCTGCGGCAGCGCGGCCGCGAGTTCGCGGCGCAGAGGTGCGGTGTTGGCCAGCGGCACGGCCGCGGGACTCTAGTACAGCCGCCGCGCGCGCCGCGCGGGCTCAGCCGTGCTGCATGGCGAGCTTGTTGCGCTCGCGGCGCGCCGGGTCGACGCGCACGACGTCCCAGGCCAGCCCGGCCATCTCCAGCAGGCGGATGATCCCCGCCGACGGGTCCAGCTGCCAGCGCCCCAGCCCGTGCCGGTAGGAGGTGGGGAACGCGTGGTGGTTGTTGTGCCACGCCTCGCCCCAGGTGGGGATGGCCAGCCAGAAGACGTTCTTTGACTCGTCGCCGGTGTCATAGGCGGCCTTGCCGAAGTAGTGGCAGACGGAGTTGATGCTGAAGGTGGCGTGGTGCATGAAGAAGATGCGTGCCGCCCCGCCCCACAACAGCGCGGTGAGGCCACCGGTGACCGTGCCGGTGAGGGCCACGCCGAGGCCGAAGGCCGCGGCCAGGCCGACCACCACCCACAGCACGAAGGTCCGGTCCACGAACCGCAGCCACGGGTCGGCCAGCAGGTCCTTGGCGTAGCGCGTCTCGTCGGCGACCTCCATGTCGGAGAACACCCAGCCGATGTGCGCGTGGACCAGGCCCCAGATCTGCCCGCGCCAGCCGTCGCGATGGTCCAGGTGGGGACTGTGCGGGTCGCCCGGCTCGTCGGAGAACTGGTGGTGCTTGCGGTGCGTGGCCACCCAATCGATGACCGGGCCCTCGGCCGCCGCGGAGCCCAGCGCGGCGAAGACGGCGCGGGTGAGCCGGTGGGTCTTGAAGCTGCGATGGGTCAGCAGCCGGTGAAAGCCGACCGTGATGCCCGACCCGATGACCATGTAGAAGATCGCCAGCACGAGCAGGTCCTGCCACACGAGCAGGC
>DASXCN010000394.1:0-3301 GCA_036491155.1 Solirubrobacteraceae bacterium
GCGAACCAGATCCCCAGCATCACCCAGGCCGGCAGTTCGATCACGCCAAAGAAGAAGATGATCAGGACCAGGGTGAGCACGCGCGCTCGCGGATAGAGCACGATGTAGCCGCCCAGCACGGCGGCGATCGCCCCCGAGGCGCCGATCGTGGGGGCCACGCTGTTGGGGCCCACCAGCACTTGCAGCGCCAGGGCCGCCACGCCGCCCAGCAGGTAGAAGACGATGAAGCGGATCGGGCCCATCGCGTCTTCGACGTTGTTGCCGAAGATCCACAGGAACAGCATGTTGCCGCCGATGTGCAGGATCGAGGCGTGCATGAACATCGCCGTGAACACGGTCTCCCAGGGCGGTAGGCCGTTGATGCCGCGCCCGCAGCCCAGCTCGGTGGGCGTGACCAGCCCGCAGTGCACGCCGGAGTGGGTGAGCGCGTACGGCGTCGCCCCGTACTTGACGACCTCCTGCGTGTCCGGTCCGCTGATCAGCGATCCCCCGTGGCGGATCGCCAGCAGATAGACGATCACGTTGGTGACAATGAGCGCCACCGTGACGAGCGGGAACCGGTCGGTGGGGATGTTGTCCTTGATCGGGATCATGCGATCGGGGAGCTTATGGACCGCTGCGGGGCCTGCGCATCGCGCGGCGCCGGCGCCTGACGGGCGTCGCGGCTAGGCGAGGCCGACGGGCTCGCCCACGGCGGTGATTCGCCACGGCTGGGCCTCGTCACCGGTGAGGCTGAGGGTCCAGCGCTCGGTGAAGCTCGTCTTGCGCGTCCGGCTGCCGGCGATCACGGCGGCGGTGTCGCGGTTCTCGACATAGCGGCGGCCGGTCAGGTCGACCTCCACCGTCATCGTCGGCGGCTCAGCGCCCGCGTCGAGGCTGACGATGCGGATCCGGTTGACCACCGGGCCACGGACCACCAGGCGCACCGCGCCGCTGGTGTCCCCGGCGTAGAGCAGCTCGCGCTTGGCCGCCGGCGTGGCGATCGCGTTCAGCGGCGCGTCGTCGCCGTCGATCGCCTGCGCCCACGCGGTCACGGCGCGCCGGGCGGCGACCTCCAGCACGTCGGGAGCAAAGCGCCCGTCGGCGAGGCTGAGGTCCATGGCGGCGGCGTGGGCGTCGCCGTCGTACTGCAGGTCGGCGACCTCGGCCACCGTCGTCCCCTCGGGGACCTGGTCGGCCACGGCCCCCTGGACGAGAGCCTCGTCGCGCATCCCCGCCTCGTCGCCCCATGGGGTGGCGACGATGTTCTCGTCGAGCACGTGCTTGCCCTCGCCGCCCTGCTCCACCGAAGCGAGGATCCAGTGGCCGCTGCGCTTTTGCAGCGTCCAGAACTCGCGCAGACGACTGATCTCGCTCATGCTGCCGGTGCGCTTGAGGTGGCGTCCGGCGCCGTCGACGACGTAGTCCTTGACCCGGGCGTCGATCTTGACCACCACGTGGTCGGTGTCGCTGTTGCCGGTGTGCTTGAGGCCCACGTACTCGACCGACGGCTCGCCGATCGGCTCGACGTGGTTGCGCCACCCGCGCTCCTCGAAGTCGTCCAGGCGCCGCTCCCACTCCACCAGCAGGTCCGGCGCGACCAGCCCGCGCATGGCGAACCGGTCGCTGGAGTCCCACGCCTTCTCGATCTCGGTAAACAGGGTGGTAGCGGCGGCGCGCACGCGGTCGGGCGCGAAATCCGGGTCCTCGTCGGCCGCCTCCGCGGCGGCCAGCTCGACGCGCCGCTCGCGCTCAGAGGTCTTGCGCCGCCCCCCGGCGCGCCCGGCGGCCCGCTCGGCCATCCACGCCTGCAGCTTGGGCAGCCCCCGCGTGACGAACCACCACAGCAGCGCCAGGGCGATGAGGAAGAGCAGACCGAGGCCGTGGCCGAGGATCGCGATGTCGATGAGCAGCCGGATGATGATGAAGAGCGCGAATCCGCTGCCTCCGCCCCCACCACCGCCGCCCCCACCACCGCCGCCGCTGAAGCCGGAGGACCCGCCGCCGGCGGCTGCCAGGGCCTCGGGGGCGATCGCCAGGGCGATCGCCAGCGCGGCGAGGACGACGAGCAGGATGCGGCGGCGCCGGGGGGTCATGCCGCGGACTCCCGTAGCGGGCCGACGCCCGGCTCTGACTGGACGACGTGCTGGTCGGCGTGATAGCTGGAGCGCACCAGCGGGCCGGCGGCCACGTGGTCGAACCCCAGCTCGTAGGCGGCCGTCTCCAGCGCCTCAAACTCGTCGGGGTGCCAGTAGCGCACGATCGGCAGGTGGCGTTCGGTCGGTCGCAGGTACTGGCCGACGGTGAGCACCTGGACATGATTCGCGCGCAGGTGGCCGAGCGCGTCGACCATCTCGTCAAAGGACTCGCCGAGGCCGACCATCAGCCCGGACTTGGTGGTGATCTCGTCGCCGCCGTACTCCTTGGCGGTGCGCAGCACGCGCGTGGAGCGCTCCCAGGTGGAGCCGCGGCGGGCCACCGGGTACAGGCGGGGCACCACTTCCACGTTGTGGTTGAAGACGTCCGGGCGCTCGGCGATGACCTTGGCCAGCGGCATCTCCGAGCCGCGGAAGTCGGGCGTGAGCACCTCGATCTTGGTCTTGGGCGACTGACGCCGGATCTGGCGGATGACCCCGACGAAGGCGGCGGCGCCGTAATCGGGGAGGTCGTCGCGGTCCACGGAGGTGATGACCGCGTGGCGCAGGCCCATCCGCGCCACGCTGCGTGCCACTCGCGCGGGCTCGAGCGGATCGTTCCACGTCGGCTTGCCGGTCTTGACGTTGCAGAAGCCGCAGCGGCGCGTGCAGGTGTCGCCCAGGATCATGAACGTCGCGGTGCCGCGCTCCCAGCACTCGCCCACGTTGGGGCAGGCGGCCTCCTGGCACACGGTGTGGAGGTCTTCGGAGCTGATCAGCTCCTGCAGCTCGCGGTAGCGCCGGCCGCCGGGCGGGCGCACCTTGAACCAGGGTGGCTTACGGCTGCGATGGGGGACCGTGTCCGGTCCCATGATCCGCACCACGTCGGCGCCGCCCGGGTTGGCCCGGGACCGGGTGACGTGCTCGCGAGCAGGCGCCTGGCTCACGGGAGTTAGGTTAGCCGGGTCATACCGCCACCCGTGCGGGAGCGAGCGGCGCGGGCGCGAGGCCCAGGCGGTACGGCGTCACGATCCGCTGCCGCGCGCCGAGCGCCTCGGCCAGGCGGTGGGCCATGCTCTTGCGGAAGCAGGCCATCGTGCGGACGTCGCGGCGGCCGGTCTCCCGGATCAGGCTGGTCATCCTCACGCCGGGCAGGCCGCAGGGCACGACCCACTCGAACGGCTGCA
>DASXCN010000395.1:0-1802 GCA_036491155.1 Solirubrobacteraceae bacterium
GCACACGCCCGTGATGGGAACCGCGCCGCCCTTGCGCGCCGTCGCCCACAGCGCAAGCTGGCCGCCGGCGGAGTGGCCGAACGCCGTGACCGCGCCGAGGTCGAGCCGCGGGTCGTGCAGCTCAGCCAGCTGGTCCACGGCCGCGCCGACGTCGTCGAACGTGGTTGGCCAGCCGCCGCCGTTGCCGAGCCTGCGGTACTCGATGTTCCAGACCGCCAGCCCGCGGCGCGTGAGATCCACGGCCACCGCCTTCTCGAGCCGCTTGGTGTAGCGCGCCTGCCAGTAGCCGCCGTGGACGGCGATCGCGACGGGGAATGGGCCGTGGCCGTCCGGCAGGTAGAGGTCCGCGCGCTGGGACGGATCCGGCCCATAGCTGTGGCGTTCGGGCCGGAAGAAGAGGAAGTCGCGGACGAGTCGGGCGGTGCCTGAGATGGCGGAACTGTAGGGGGCGCCCACATAATGGCTGGGTGCCCGCCCGGGTCTCGAGCCCGACCTTCGTGGGACGCGCAGAGGAGCTCGCCGTGCTCGTCGCCGCGCTGGCGCGCCAGGTCGGCGCCGAGGTGGGTAAGTGCGCCGATTTGCTCCTCAGATTCGGGCGTAAGGCCCTTACCGGCGGGGTTCCAGAGCGCGTTCCGTAAGCTCTCAGGCCGCATGCCGTCCCTTCGACCCCTTCTCTGGTCGGCTGTGCTTGCCCTCGGGCTGCTCGCCGGTTGCGCCGGCAGCGGCGGCTCGAAGTCAGACGCCACGGTCGTCAAGCCCACGGCTTCGGCGCCCGCATCCACGGCGACCGCCCCCGCCGCTCAGCCTGCCGCGCATCGGGGCGACTGGTCGCGCTTCGGCTACGACGCCGCCAAGACGAACGACGCCCCGACGGGAATCAGCGCTGCGAAGGTCGCCGGCCTGAGCGCGACGCGCGTCTCGCTGCCGGGCACCGTCGACAGCTCGCCGATCTACATCGCGCGCGCGAGCGTGAAGGGACAGACGCGCCCGCTGATCGTCGTGACGACCACCTACGGCAAGACGCTCGGGCTCGACGCCGCCAGCGGCGCGACGCTCTGGACGTTCACCGCGTCCGCCTACTCGAAGGTGGCGGGCTCGGCCCAGTTCACCACGGCGACCCCCGTCGCCGACGCGAGCGACCGCTACGTGTACGCCGCCTCCTCGGACGGGCTGATCCACAAGCTGCGCGTGTCGAACGGGACTCAGGTCACCTCAGGGCACTGGCCCGCGCGCGTGACCGTCAATCCGAGCCACGAGAAGATCGCCTCCTCGCTTAACCTCGACGGGCGCTACGTGCTCGTCACCACGGGCGGCTACATCGGCGATGCGCCGCCGTACCAGGGCAAGGTCGTGGCCATCAACCGCTTGAACGGACGCGTGACGCACGTGTTCAACTCGCTCTGCTCGAACCGCCGCCGGATCATCGATCCCACCACCTGCTCGGCGCAGGAGTCGGCGATCTGGGGCCGGGCGGGCGCGGTGGTCGACCCGGTCACGCACCGGGTCTACACGACGTCGAGCAACGGCGCCTGGAACGGCAGCACCAACTGGGGCGACACCGTGCTCGAGTTCTCGCCCGGCACCGCCCGCTTCCTGCGCCACTGGACGCCGACCACCCAGAAGCAGCTCGAGGACACCGACGCCGACCTCGGCTCGACGAGCCCGGCGCTGCTGCCCGCGCCGAACGGCGGGCGGACGGCGCGCTACCTGCTCCAGGGCGGCAAGGACGCGCAGCTCCACCTGCTCAACCTGCGAACCAGCCTGTTCGGCGTGACCGGCGCGGCCGGGCGGCGCCTCGGCGG
>DASXCN010000396.1:0-27579 GCA_036491155.1 Solirubrobacteraceae bacterium
GACCCCGCAGTCCCTGCTGGTCACCGACCTCGCCCGCCTGCCGCTGCCGTCCCCGTCCGATGCCCAGACCGTGCCCTACGGCAACAACGCGCTCACGCTGGCGATGTCCTCCCGCGTCCCGCTGGCCGGCTCGCTGCCCAAGAACCTGCCGTGGATCATTGCCGTGCTCGGCACGGTGCTGGCGGTCGCGGCGGCCTTCATGACGCTGCGCCTCACCCAGCGCCGCCGCCGCGCTGAGAACCTCGCCGGGGTTCTCGAGGTGACCGCCAACGAGAACGAGCGCCTGTACGCAGAGCAGCGCGGGATCGCCCAGACGTTGCAGCATGCACTGCTGCCCGACGTGCTGCCCCAGATCCCCGGCATCCAGGCCAGCGCCCGCTATGAGGCCGGTGAGGAGGGCGTCGACATCGGCGGGGACTGGTACGACGTGATCGACCTCGACGGGCGGCGGCTGCTGCTCGTGGTGGGCGACGTCTCGGGCCGGGGCCTGGCCGCGGCGACCACGATGGCGGAGCTGCGCTACGCGATCCGCGCCTACGCGGCCCAGGGCGACGGTCCGGCGGAGATCCTCACCAAGACCAGCCGGTTGGTCAACGTGTCCGAGAGCGGACAACTGGCCACGGTGCTATGCGCCACCGTCGACATGGGGGCGCGGCAGCTGAACATCACCAGCGCCGGGCACCTGCCGCCGCTGGTGCTCTCAAACGGGGACAGCCACTACGCAGAGACGGAAGTCGGCCTGCCCATCGGGGTGCAGGAGGGCACGGTCTACCGCGCGACGACCGTGACCGTTCCTCCGGCGGCGACGGTCGTCGCTTTCACCGACGGGCTGGTGGAACGTCGGGGAGAGAGCCTCGACCAGGGCCTTGACCGGCTGCGCGCCGCGGCGACCAGCCATGATGTAGGTCTGGCGGAGCTGTTGGGGGCGCTGGTGAACGAGATGGCGGACGGCGCATCCCAGGACGACATTGCGATAGTAGGCGTGAGATGGACAACATAGGGGTGAGATGGCCGAGCTAGATGGGCAGCCTGAGCAGCTGATCAGCTTTGATGTGGTGGTCGATGGAGACCACCACGCCACCGTCAGGATCGACGGGGAACTCGACATGAGCGGGATCGATCCCCTGGCCGCTCGCGTCGACGAGGTCCTGGGCCACGGGGTGACCTCACTGACCGTCGACGTCGGCGGGGTGCGCTTTGCCGATAGCTCCGCGATCGCGCTGTGGGTGCGGTGGGCGAGTGCGGTTGACGAGTTCGAGTTGCGCGAACCACCCCCGCTGCTGCGCCGGGTGATCGACGCCATGGGCCTGACCGAGAAGCTGGGGGCGACAACATGAGGCGCATGCGGACGTTCCCGGCGATCCCTCAGTCCGTGCACGCGGCGCGCCGGTTCGCCATCGACACGCTCACCGGCAACCCCGCGTCCACGCTGGAGGCCGTGGAGTTGATGGTCTCCGAACTGGCGACCAACTGCATTCGCCACGAGCGCACGAGCTTTCACATCACGATCCTCGGCTCGACCCGCGAGATCCGCGTGGAGGTCACCGACTCGGGATCGGGCACGCCGACGATGCGCTCCCCCGGGCCCGACGAGCCGAGCGGACGGGGCCTGCAGATTGTCGACATGCTGTCGGAGACCTGGGGCGTGGAGCCTGAGGACCCCTCCGGCAAGACGGTGTGGTTCACCATGCCTCCCGCCGGGGCGATGCAGCCGGCGTCGGAGGAGGTCGGCTCTCGCCGGCGCATCGGAGAGGACCCACCCGCCTTCGCCGGTGATCCATCAACCGTCCAATCCGCCGAAAAGACGCCCAGGGGGCCCGCGTGCCAGCAGCGGCGCGGTACGAAGCAGTACCGCGCGCCCTGTAGGCCCCGCGGCGCCGGTCTGCTCAGTCAAGGACGCCGGTCAGGCCGACGATACTGCCAGCACGATGAGCCTGGCTGTCCCGCGCGACCTGCACAGCACCTTGGGCACGTCCGCTGACGGCGCCACCAAGCGGATTCTGTTCGTCGACGAGAGGCCCGATACCTTCGGAGCCCTCCAGTCGGCGCTGGACCCCCAGGCGGGGTCATGGCAAGTGGAGTACGCGGCCGGCGGTGAGGCGGGGCTGGCGGCGCTGGGCCGCGGGCCGTTCGACGTCGTCGTCGCCGAGGAGCAAATGGCGCCGATGGACGGGGTCACGTTGCTCACCCGGGTGCGCGAGGAGTACCCCACCGCGATCCGGATGATCCTCTCGGGTACGACCAAGCCGGGCCTGGCCACGATCGTCTCGCACCGGCTGCTCTCCAAGCCGTGCAATGTCGAGGACCTCAGCGTCCTCATCAAGCGGTCGTCCGCGCTGCACGCGCGCACGGGGGAGGTGGACGCCTTCCGCAAGACGATGGCGACCACCGCGCTGCCCTCGCGCCCCGGCGTCTACATGGAGCTCAACCAGGTGCTCTCCGACGCCGACTGGCAGCCCCACCAGGTCTCGGCCGTGCTGGAGCGCGATGTGGCCATGAGCGCCAAGGTGCTCCAACTCGCCAACTCCGCCCTCTTCGGCCTCACGTCCACCGTCACCTCGGTGCGCGACGCGGTCATGTACCTCGGCGTCGACACCATCCGGTCGCTGGCGCTCACCGCCGAGGCCTTCGGCAAGGTCGCACCGCGCGGCGACACCGAGTTCTCGCTCGACGACTTTCAGGCGCACGCGATGCTGGTGGCGCGGATCACCGCCTCGATCCTGCCCGCGGGCCGAACCCAGCAGGAGGCCGTCACCGCCGCGCTGCTGCACGACATCGGCAAGCTGGTCCTGATCTCCGACGGCGATCGTCGCTGGGTCGAGCTCAATGAGCGGGCCCTCGCGCGCGAGGTCCCGGCGCACGTCATCGAGGCGGAGACCGACGGCGTCACCCACGCCCACGTCGGCGCGCACCTGCTGTCGCTGTGGGGCCTGCCCGACGGCATCGTCGAGGCCGTGGCCCATCACCACGACCCGTCCGATGTCGACGGGCTGGCCTTCGACGGCGTCGCCGCGGTGCACATCGCCAACGGGCTGGCCAACGAACTACATCCGGCCCATGAGGATGAGCCGCCCGCTGCCGGGCTCGACCTCGAGCTGCTCGATCGCCTGGGCTTGCGCCCGCGCCTGGATCTCTGGCGCCAGCGCGCCCGCGACCTGGCCGCCGTCGCCGCCTGATTCGCCGCTCGTCGCCGCGGTCAGAAGCGGCCCCTCGTGGCGGCCGCCGGAGCAGGCGGTTTCAAAATCTCCTCGCCGTGCTAAACAGATGGGTACCCCGTGCCGATTACGTCCATGTAATGCGACGATTGGTCAAGCACCAGGCCGTCCGGGTCGACCTCGATGCCAAGGTCGATTGGGAGGTCAACTGCATCGAATGCCGGGTCCAATCGGTCCAGGGCCCGGTGGCGACGCTGATCCCGCAGGGCGAGATTCCTGAGGAGGTTCAGACGCGACTGGCGTCCGGGTCGCTGTGCTTCCTCACTTTCGAGCACGGTCGCGCCCCCGTCGCGCTACGCGGCGTCGCCCTCAAGCAGGCGGACCGCGACGAGCTCGAGTTCGTCGTCGTCGACGGGATCCAGGTGGCCGAGCGCCGCAGCGCCGAGCGCACGCCGCTCGTCACCGCGGTGAAGGCCACTCCGGTCGCGGCCGACGGCTCGCCCGGGCAGACCGTCTCGACGGTCACCTCCAATCTGAGCATGGGCGGCGCCCTGCTGCTCAAGCGTCCCGGTCTCGGCGAGGTCTCCAAGTGGCAGGTGGAGGTCTTCCTTCCCGGCATCTCCGAGCACGTGCACTGCGAGGCGGTGCTGGCGCGCGAGACCCCGACGCACCTCGGCGTCCGGTTCATCAACGTGCAGGAAGCCGATCAGCTCCGTATCGCCGGCATTCTCGCCGGGCTCCAGCGCGCCACCCCGGCGCTCGCCTGAGCCACCGGCCTGCGAAGCCCCCCGGTGAACCCTCACGTGACGTGAGGATCTACCGTCGCGCCCGCTGGGGTAGCGCGGCGCGTGTCCGGTTTGGGGATCCGTCATCGTCTTGTCAGGTGATGGATCTCGAAGCCCTCATCCGCGACCACCATGATCAGCTCACCACGCGGCTGACCTTCGCGCTGGCAGGCGATCGCCACACCGCCGAGGACCTCGCCCAGGAGGCGTTCACGCGTGCCTGGCGCCGCCTCCCCGATGGGCTGAGCGCGGAGCGTCAGCGGGCTTGGCTGAAGCGGACCAGCCACAACCTGGCCGTCGACGAGCTGCGCCGCCGCGCGCGGCGCCCGACGGTCGCGCTCGACGACGACATCGCCATCGGCCGCGCCGTGCAGGACGCGGCAGCGCCCGACGCGGCGCGCGAAGCACTGGCTGGCCTGCCCGCCCACCAGCGCTTCGCGCTGTTGCTGCACTTCGACGCCGGGTTCAGCCACAGCGAGATCGCCCGTCTGCTGGACACCACCGAGGAGGCGGCGCGCAAACGGGTCTCCCGCGCCAAGGCGGCCTTCCTGCGCGCCTACAGGCAGACCCGCGAGGACGCGACCCCGCTGATCCTGCTCGTCTCGCGCGACGATCCCACCCCGCCCTACGTGCGCTGGCTGCACGACGCCGGGGCGCGAGTGCGCCACCTCACCGGGATGCCCTCGCCGCGCGAGCTGTCGATGTCCGACGGGCTGGTGCTCACCGGCGCCTTCACCGACCTGCACGCCGGGCTCTACGGCGAGGAGCCGCGCGTCACGCGCGGCGAGCCCGATCTGGGCCGCGACCGCGCCGACCTGGCCGTGCTCACCGCGGCCCTGGCCATCGACCTGCCCGTGGTGGGCGTGTGCCGCGGCCACCAGCTGCTCAACATCGCCTCGGGCGGCGACCTGTACCAAGACGTGGTCGGCGACGGCGTCACCACCCTAGAGCACGGCGCCGGGGCGCATGCGGTCCGCACGCAGGCAGGCGGCGCGATGCGCAGCCTGCTGGGGCGGGCGGCCTACGTCGAGAGCGAGCACCACCAGGCGATCCGCCGCCTCGGCCAGGGGCTGACCGCATCCGCCACCTCACCGGACGGGGTGATCGAGTCGATCCAGCGGACCGACCGCCGCTTCGCGCTGGGCCTGCAGTGGCACCCGGAGCGCGACCCGAGCAGCGGGGGCGACAACATCGCCCAGGCGCTGGTGAGCGCGGCCCTGGACCGCGCGGCATGAGGCCCGCGTCCGGGTCTCCCGGGCCCCCACGCCCAGCGGCCGCCGCCGGGGCCGGAGCGACGGTCACCCTCCGCTTCGCGGTCTTCGACGACGCTCCCGACCTGTTCCGCCTCGCCCAGCTGGACTCCGCCGAGCCCCTGCGCGAGCCGATCCTCCTGGCCGAGGTCGCGGGCCGGGTGACGGCGGCGCTATCGCTGTCCGAGGCCCGCGTGATCGCCGACCCGTTCGTGCTCACCACCGGGGCGGTGGAGCTGCTGCGGGCGCGGGCGCGGCAGCTTCGGGGGCCTGAGCGGCCGAGGAGGCGCTGGCGGCGTGCGCGGGGTGCGCAGCGCCCCGTGCGCGGCCTCGCCGGGGGCGCGTGAGGAACGTCACGAAGCCCGCAAGGGGGTACGTGAGGCGACTGGTGGCTGCTCAGCAGCCCTCAGACGACCCACGTCCGTAAAACGCACAGCGCCCGCCACCAAGGACGGGCGCTGCCGCGAGTATGCCCCTGCGGTTTTAGGAAAGGGTGAACTGCGAGACGAGCCGCTGCAGCTCGTCGGCGGTGGCCGACAGCTCCTGGGCGGAGGAGGCGATCTGCTGGGTGGAGGCGCTGGTCTCCTCGGTGGCCGCCGACACCTGCTCGGTCGAGGCCGAGGACTCCTCAGCGACGTTGGCGACAGAGCTGACGTTCTCGGCCATCCGGGTGGCGCTGTCGACGATCTGGGTCGAGGAGGCGGCGATCTGCTCAATGCGCGAGGTCATGGACTCGACGTTCTCGCGGATCTGCTGGAAGGCCTCGCGGGCGGCGATGACCGTCTGCGCGCCCTCGTCGGTCTGGCGGGCGCCTTGCTCGACGACGGTGACGGCACGGTCGGTCTCGGAGCGGATCTCGGAGACGAGGTCGGCGATGGAGGCGGCGGCGTGCTGGGACTCCTCGGCGAGCTTGCGGACCTCCTCGGCGACGACAGCGAAGCCCTTGCCCTGCTCGCCGGCGCGGGCGGCCTCGATGGCGGCGTTGAGCGCCAGCAGGTTGGTCTGCTCGGCGATGGCGGTGATGGTGTCCACGATCCCGCCGATCCGGGTGGACTTGTCGCCCAGCTCGCGGATGGCGGCGCTGACGTCGGCGGAAGAGCTCTGCACCCCGCGCATGGCGTCGTCGACCTTGGCGACGGCCTGCTCGCCCACCTCGGCGGAGGCACGGGCCTCGGCGGCGACCTGAGCGGTCTCGGCGGCGCTCTGGGCGGAGGCGCGGCTGGCCTCGGCGACCTCCTCGCTCATGGCGCGCATGTGGTCGACGGCGCGGACCTGCTCCTCGGCGCCGCTGGCGACCTGGCCCACGGACTGGGCGATCTCTCCGATGGCGCGGCCGACGTCCTCGGTGGAGGAGGCCATCTGGACGCTGGACTGGTTCAGCGCGTCCGAGGTGCCCGAGATGGCACGCACGACGGAGCCGACGCGGTCGCGCATCTCGACGAAGGCGGTGCGCAGGGCGTCGCGCTCGGAGCGCGGCGTGATCTCGACGGCGAAGTTGCCCGCACCCATCTCGGCCGCCGCGTCGGCGGTGCCGCGCAGGTAGTCGATGACCTCGCCGAAGGCGTCGCCCATGGCGGCGATCTCGTCGCGGCCCTTCACGTCGACGTGCTGGTCGACGTCGCCCTGGGCCAGGGCCTTGGCGGCCTTCAGCATCTGGCGCGCACCGCCGACGATGCGGCGCGACAGGATCAGCACGACCGCGATGGCCAGGGCGAGGCCCACGAGCCCGAGCACAAGGGTGATCAGTGTGGCCGACGACTTGCTGGAGGCTGCGTCCTCGGCGTCCTCCTTGGAGACGAGGGCGGCCAGGTTCTTCGCGTCGGCGGCGAGGGTGTCGGTGGCGTCGTTGGCGGCGCCCGTGACCACCGCGGTGGCCTTGGCCTTGTCGTGCGCCTTGGCGAAGGCCATGGCGCGATTGTCCAGGACCTTCCAGGCGGCGAAGGCCTTCTGGATGGCCGCATATGCGCTGCGGTCGGCCGGAGTCATGAGATTGGCCTTCAGATCCACCAGCTCCTGGGCGAAGCTCTGGACGTCACCGGCATGATCACGTACCGAGGCGCCGTTGTTCAGCGTGGCCATGAGCTGGGAGCCCTGCATGTTGTACGTGTCCTTGCTCACCGTGTCGGCCACGTTCACCCGCTGGGTGCCGGCCCGCAGCGTGCTGGACACGCCCGACAGGCTGGTGATCGAGACCACCACGCCGATGCCGAACACGACGATGACGGCGGCAAATGCCGCCAGGAGCTGATTACGCAGGGATGAAGTGATCAGGCGCATTTCGCGGGGTCCTTACAAGAAGTCGTTGGTCGGGCAGGTCAATGCGGGGCGGACGTTCCGGTCACTCCGGATAATCGGCGTTCGCACCACAGACCTTGAGCGGCGTCGTCGGGCAGAATGCGGCGATGGCGCGCGCCTCTTCGCTGCCGGTCCTGCGGGGACGGGGCCCGGTGATCGTTGCTTTGACGATCATCGCGGCGGTCGTGGTGGTGGACATCCTCATCGCCGCCGACCGGGTGGCGGTGACGAGCCTGATGATCGCGGCGCCGTTGTTGTGCGGGATCACCGTCTCGGCCTCCGCCACGCTGCGCATCGGCGTGCTCTCGGTGCTGGCCGCTGCCGCCGCGTTCGTCTGGGGCCCCGACCCGACCACGTCGCGCTACTGGATTCCGCTGGGGGTGGTGACGGTCGGTTCGATCTTTGCCGTGGCCATGGCCCGCTACCGCGGCGACGCCGAGCGCGATGCGCGGCGCATGCGGGTCCTGGCCGAGGTCGCCGAGATCGCGCACGGGGGGCGGCGCGTGGAGGAGATCGCCCGCGCGGTCGTCGATGTCCTCGTCCCACGCGTCGTCGACCTGTGCGTCATCGACGTCATCGGCCCGGGGGGAACGGTGCGCCGGCTGGCCGGCGCGGCGGCGGGCGCGCCCGGCCGGGCGCGGGACCTCCTGGGCCGTGTCCTTCCCGTGGGGGACGAAGCCGAACTGCCGGCGGCGACCGATCATCAACCGATGCTGAGCGCCGGCGACGCGCGCAGGCTGGGGCGCGATGACGAGGAACGGCGTCTGCTCGCCGATCTGGGGATCGACTCGGCGATCACGGTGCCGCTTGCCCCGCGTGGCGCCCCGCTCGGCGCTCTGCTGCTGGCGACGCGCTCGCCGCGACCACGGCTGGCCGACGGCGCTGATGTCGAGTACGCCGAGACCCTGGCCGGACGGGTGGGTCTCGCGCTCGACAACGCGGTCCTGTCGGCTGAGCTCTCCACGGCTGAGCAGCAACTCAACGTGATCCTCGGCGCGGTGGGCGCCGCGGTGACCGTCCGCGATCGCCACGGACGGATGGTGTACGCCAACCAGGCCGCGGCCGACCTGCTCAAGCTCCCCGATCCCGACGCCGTCCTGGCCCACGCGCCCGGCGGCCTGATGGCCCGTTTCGACGTCTACACCGAGGACGGCGAGCCTGTCGACATCACCGGTTTGGCCGGCACCCGTCTGCTGCTGGGCGAGACCTCGCCGGAGGCGATGGTGGTCCGCAACGTGGTCAAGGCGACCGGCGAGGAGCGCTGGCTGCTCAACACGGCGACCGCCGTCACCAGCCCCGACGGCGACATCCTGATGGCCGTCAACCTCATCGAGGACATCACCGAGACCAAGCGCAACGAGATCGCCCAGCGTCTGATGGCCGAGACCCTGCGCACCCTGGCCGAGAGTGCCGACCTGCCGGCGATGCTCCAGGCCATCGCCGACGCCGCGGTCCCCAGCCTGGCCGACTGGGCCGCGGTCAACATGGTGGAGGCGTCGGGCGAGATCCGGACGCTGGCGATCGCGCACCGCGACCCCGAGAAGGTGCGCCAGGGGTGGTACCTCAACCAGCGCTGGCCGAGCGACCACGACGAGTCCGACGGGCTGGGATCGGTCATCCGCACGGGTGAGCCCCTCCTCGTCCACGAGGTCACCGACGAGATGCTCGCCGCTCGCGCCCAGGATGCCGAGCACCTGGGGATCCTGCGTGAGGTCGGCCTCAATTCGGCGATGATCGCGCCGATCCGCAGCGGCGACCGCGTCCTCGGGGCCCTCAGCTTCATCTCGTCCACGTCGCGGCGGTTTGACGAGCGCGACCTTGCGCTGGCCAGCGACCTCGGGCGCCAGGCGGGCGTCATCGTCGACAGCGCTGAGCTCCAAGCCGCGCAGAGCCACATCGCGCAGACGCTCCAGGCCGGGCTGGTCCCACGCTCCCTGTCGGCAGTGCAGGGGTGGGAGGTGTCAAGCGCCTACCGGGCGGCGGGCCGCGCCGTCGAGGTCGGGGGCGATTTCTATGACCTGCTCTCCTTCGAGGGCGGCTGGGCGGCGATCATCGGCGACGTCGTCGGCAAGGGCGCCGAGGCCGCCGCGCTCACCGCGCTGGCCCGCCACACGCTGGCCGCCATCATCGCCACCACCGGCGACTGCGCCTACGCGATGCAGGTGCTCAACCGGCGCCTGCGCGAGCGCGGCGACGACTACCGCAGCCTATGCACGGTGGCCGCGGCGGTCGTGACCGATGACCAGGTCACTGTCTTCTCGGCGGGTCACCCGCTGCCGCTGCTGCGGCGCGGCGTGGCCGCTTGGCCGGTGGGGCGGCCCGGGCCGATGCTCGGCTTCGTCGACGACGTCGAGCTCGAGAGCGCGCCCGTCGCGGTGGAGCCCGGCGACCAACTCATCCTCTACACCGACGGCGTGCTGGACGCGGTCGGCGCGGGCGGGCGCTTCGGCGAGGGCCGGCTGCTCGAGACCGTGCGCTCGCTCGGGGACAACGTCGCGACCGCCCATCGCATCCTCGGGGCCATCGACCGCTTCCGCGACACCGAACACGCCGACGACATCGCGATCCTCAGCCTGGCGCGGGCTCCGGTGCCCGCCGCGCGCCGCCTGAGCTGACGAAGGCTGAGCATTTTTGACGCAGGGCCGTCCGCTCGCGTGGCGAACATGTACGCGCCGATGCCCGCGCGTGAATCACGGTCCAAACCGCGCCGGCGCGCGCCCGCAGTGGCGCTGGTCGGCGTCGTGGTCGCCGCCGTGGCGGCAGCTGCCGCGGGTGGCGAGGTGGCGTGGCTGTGCGTGGCACTGACGCTGGCCTGTGCCGCCGCCCTACGCCAGCGCCTGGCGGTCCTGGAACGCGAGCGCGACGCCCTGCGCCGCGACGCGCTCTCAGATCCCGTGACCGGCGTCGCCAATCGCCGGTCCCTGCTGGCGCGCGCCGACTATGAGATCGCTCGCCACCAGCGGGCCGGGCAGAGCTTTGCCCTGGTCATGCTCGACCTCGACGGCTTCAAGCAGCTCAATGACCGCTTCGGGCACGCCGCGGGCGACGACCTGCTCCGCGACGTCGCCGGCGCGCTGCGACGGTCCATGCGCGCCCAGGACACCGTGGCGCGGTTCGGGGGTGACGAGTTCTGCGTGCTCGCCCCCGAGACCGACAAGCGCGGCACCACGCGGCTGGCGGCCAAGGTGACCGGCGCGGTCCGCGACGTCAGCGTGGGGGTGGAGAGCGTGGCGGGCAGCGTCGGGGTGGCGCTGTTCCCGGCTGACGGGACGACCGCCGCGCGGCTCATGCACGCCGCCGATGAGCGGCTTCTGGAGGCCAAGCGCCGCCGCCCCGAGGGCGCCGGTCGCGCCCGGCGCCGGGCCGCCTAGGGTCCCGGCACGGTCAAGACTGCGGGCCGGACCGCGAAGGCTGCCGGCCAACGGTGAAGGCTGCGCTGAGCCGGCCCGGTCGAGGAGGGAGGGAGAAACCGAGCCGCTCAGCGCGTGGTGAGGTCCGTCTCACTCACTAATACCCATCTGCCCGGTGGACGACAGGCAAAACACCCTGCACGCAGGGGCGTTGTGAGGTTTGGGCAGCTTTGCCGGCGGAACTGCTCAGGCGACGCCGCTGACGACCGGCGTGAACGCGGGCTGCTCAGCCATCGGCCGCACGTCGACCGCCACCACCTTGTACTCCGGGCACGAGGTGTTGACGTCCGCGGACTGCCCGATGAGCAGGTTGGTCCGGGCCTCCGGGAAGTGGAAGGACGTGAACACGTGGCCGGGTTCGATGCGCTCGGTGACCTTGGCGTAGAGCTCGGTCTGGCCGACGCGGCTGCGCACCGAAACCTTCTCACCGTCGCTGATCCACAGGCGGGCGGCGTCCACGGGGTGGACCTCCAGCCAGTCGCGGTCGACGATGTCGATGTTGTGGGTGCGCCGCGTCATCGTCCCGGCGTTGTAGTGCTGGAGCACGCGTCCGGTGACAAGGACGAGCGGGAACTCGGAGTCGGCGGCGTCGCCGGGCGCCTTGTAGGGCAGCACGGCGAACTGACCCCTGCCCGAGGGCAGGTCGAAATGCGTCTCATACAGCGTGGGGGAGTCCGAGCCGTCGGGATGCATCGGCCACTGGGCGCCCTTGCGCCCGATGCGCTCCTTGCTCACGCCCTGGTAGTGCGGGGTCAACCGGCCGATCTCCTCCAGCGCGTCCCATGGCGTCTCCCAGCCCATGTCGTGACCCAGCATGCGCGAGACCGTTGTGATGATGTCGAAGTCGGTCCGCGCGCCGCCGGGGGGGTCGATGGCGGCCTCGACGAGCTGGAACCGCCGCTCGGCGTTGATGAACGTCCCGTCCTTCTCCAGGAACGCGGAGGCCGGCAGGACGACGTCGGCGTACTTGGTGGTCTCGTTCTCGAAGATCTCCTGGCATACCACGAACTCGAGGCTCTCCATCGCCTTGATGACGTGGGCCGTGTCCGGGTCGGTCTGCGCGATGTCCTCGCCGAAGATGTACATCGCCTTCAGGTCGCCCGCGATGGCGTGGTCGAACATCTCCGGGATCTTCCAGCCCTTCTCGCGGCTGAGCGGGACGCCCCAGGCCTCCTCGAACAGCTGGGCGGTCTCCTCGTCGGTCACCGAGCGGTACGCGGTGTAGGTGTCGGGCAGCGCGCCCATGTCCGACGAGCCCTGGACGTTGTTCTGGCCGCGCAGGGGCAGCATGGCCGCGCCAGGCTTGCCGACGTTGCCGGTCATCATCGCCAGGTTGCAGAGCAGCTGGACGACCTCGGAGCCATACTTGTGCTCGGTGACGCCCAGCCCCCACAGGATGGAGGCCGCGCTGGACTCGCCGTAGACGTGGGCCGCCGTCACGAGGTCGTCGGCCGGGATCCCGGTGATCTCCTCCACGGCGTCGGGCGTGTAGCTATCGATGAGCTCCTCGACGAGCTCGTAGCCCTCGGTCCGCTCCGCGATGAACTCCTGGTCGGTCAGGCCGTCGCGGCGCACCACGTGGGCGAAGCCCAGCGCCACCGCGGCGTTGGTGCCCGGGCGCGCGGCGAGGTGGATGACGCCGTAGTCCGAAAGCTCGATCCGGCGCGGGTCAATCGTGATGAGCTTGCAGCCGCGCAGCGCGGCCTGCTTGATGCGCGCGCCCACCACCGGGTGGCCCTGGGTGGGATTGACGCCGATGAGCATCGCCACGTCCGCGTGGTCGATGTCACTGAACGAGCCGCTGGCGCCCGACAGCCCCATGGACTTGCGCAGGGCGAACGACGTCGGGGAATGGCACACCCGCGAGCAGTTGTCGATGTTGTTGGTGCCGACGGCGGCACGGATCAACCGCGACATCGCATAGCAGTCCTCGTTGGTGGCGCGCGACGAGGCCAGGCCGGCGATCGCGTCAGGTCCGTACTGCTCCTTGATCCGCGTCAGCTCCGACACGATGCGCTGCAGCGCCTCGTCCCAGCTGGCGACGCGGAAGTGGTCGCCCTCGCGGATGAGCGGCGAGGTGAGGCGGTCGCGGCTGCGGGTGAACTGATGGGCGAAGCGCCCCTTCAGGCACGTGTGACCCTCGTTGGCGGGCCCGTCCATCGCCGGGGAGATTGACTGGATCCGTCCACCGATGACGTGCGCGTCCAGCCGGCAGCCGACCCCGCAGTACCCGCATGTCGTGGTGACGGTGCGATCAAAACGATCACTGCTCATTGCTCATCACCTCTCTGTGGTCTTCTCTGAGGGTAGCCGCCGTTTGACGCGAGGTCGATGGTCATCACTCAACGGCAGGCGGCCCGCGCCGTTGCCGTCCAGGAGCCTGATCTCCGTGATGGCGTCCGTGGGACAGGTGTCGGCGCAGGCGCCGCACGAGACGCAACTGGAGTCGGTGAACCCGCTGTCCAGGCCCGCGGCGATGTTGGCGCTGAAGCCGCGGCCGGTGGCCGTGAGGGCGAATGCGCCCTGGACCTCGTCGCAGGCGCGCACGCACCGTCCACAGCTGATGCACAATTCGTGCTGGAAGGCGAGGTAGGGGTGACGCACGTCGTGATCGTTGGTGTGGGTCTCGCCGGGCCAGCGCAGCGGCTCGACCATCGATACGTCGAGGCGGGCGGCCACCTGGGCGAGCTCGGTGTGAGCCGCCGGGCGCTCGGGGAGCTCGGAGAGCACGAGCTCGACGACGGCGCTGGCCACGCGGCGCGAGGTCTGATCGGTGGTGTCGATCTCCATCCCGTCGCGGCACGGGGTGGTGCACGCCGGCAGGGGCTTGGGTGAGCCCTCGACGCCGACCAGACAGACGCGGCACGCACCGAACGGCGCCTGGCGATCGTCGAAGCACAGCGTCGGGACCCAGGCGTCGGCCTGCTTGGCCGCGCTGAGGATCGTCGTGCCCTCCGCGACCTCGATCTCGGTGCCGTTGACGGTGACGGTGATCATGCGAGTCCCAATTCGTCGGGGAAGTGGGCCAGGAGGCTGCGCATCGGTGCGGGCATCCCGCTCCCGTGCGCGCATAAGCTGCCCAGCTCAAGCGCCTCCAGCAACTGTTCGAACTTAGCGCGATCGACAGGCGCGTCGGCGGCGAACGCGTCGTGGGCGCGGCGCAGCCCGATGCGGCACGGGAAGCACTTGCCGCAGCTCTCGTGCGCGCCGAAGCGCAGCAGGTGCACGGCCAGCGCCCGGATGTCGGTCTCGTCGTCGAAGGCGCAGATCGACCCGTGGCCGACCATGCAGCCCTCGGCGGCCAGCGCGTCGAAGTCAAACGCCGTGTCGAGCTTGGATGCCGGGAGGATCCCGCCCAGCGGGCCGCCAATCTGGATGGCCTTGATCGTGCGCCCGTCGCGCAGGCCGCCCGCCACGTTCTCGCACAGCTCGCGCATGGTCATGCCGAACGGGACCTCATAGACCGACGGCTTGACGAACCGCTCGTTGAAGCAGACGAGCTTGGAACCGTTGGACTCGCTGTCGGGACTGAGCGCCTTGTAGGCCTCGGCCCCGTGCACGGCGATGAATGGCATGTTGGCCAGCGTCTCGGTGTTGTTGACCACGGTGGGCAGGCCGTGCACGCCGCGCTCGGCCGGAAACGGTGGGCGCGCCGACACGGTCCCCCGCAGTCCCTGTAGGCACGCCAGCAGCGCGGTCTCCTCGCCCACGACGTAGGAGCCGGCGCCCTCGACGATGGTGACGTCGAAGTCGAAGCCCGAGCCGAGGATGTCGGTGCCCAGCCAGCCGTCCTCGCGGGCCTGCTCGGCCGCTGCCTCCAGGGCCGGCTTGGACAGCGGGTACTCCGAGCGCGTGAGCACGAAGCCGTGCGCGGCGCCGACGGCGAACCCCGCCAGGGCCAGCCCCTCCAGTACCCGCACGGGGTTCTGCTCCATCAGGTACTTGTCGATGTAGGAGCCGGGGTCGCCCTCGTCGCCGTTGGCGACGATGAACTTGGGGTCGTTCTTGGCGCCGCGGGTGAAGCGCCACTTGGTCCCGGCGGGGAATCCGGCCCCGCCGCGGCCGCGGACCTTGGCCTCTTCCACCTCGTCCAACAGCTTCTCGGGGCCGAGTTCAATGAGTGCCCGGCGCAGGCCCGACCAGTCGGCGGGCTGGGTGAGGACCGGCTCAGACAAGAGGCTCTTCCACTCGGGCTCGCTCGCCGCGACCGTCGCCCCGGTGATGGCCCGGGTGGGGGCGTCGACGCCCGCATCGATCAGGTCGCCGTCGCGAATCGCCGGCGAGGAGTGGCAGAAGCCCAGGCAGACGGTCTCGGCCAGCGACACCTCGCCGTCGGCGCTGCGCTGGCCGAGGTCCAGCTTGAGCCCCTCCTTGACCGCGTCGACGTGGGCCCCGTCGGTCGCCGCCCAGCACGCCGTTCCCGTGCACACGCGCACGTGGCGCGCGCCGCGCGGTTGCAGCAGGTCGTCGTAGAACGACGAGATCCCGTACACCGTGGCCTCCGGCAGGCCGGAAACCTCGGCGGCGTGCCTACGGTCCTCGTCGGTGAGCTCACCGTGGTCGTCGACCGCGGCTTTCAGCACGTCCAGCGCCGTGGGTGCGTGGACACTGTGATGACGGCGGATCAGCTCGACCAGGTTGCGCGACAACTCGTTCCTCTTTCTACACCAATTGGTTCAAAGTCTCGCACAGCGGGCAATCCGAGTGCAGCGGCTCAGTGATTGTCTACCCATCTTCAGCGAGAGGCGGCACCCGTGTCCGAAGACGAACAGGACGACGAGAAGGTCGAGGAGGCCGCGGTCCACGCCGCTCGCTCGGTCGAGCATCGGCGCCAGATGCAGCGCCAGTCGGTCAAGGCCGAGGCCGCCGAGGGCTCTCAGGAGTCACAGCTCGAGCGCGAGGCCTCTGAGCACGGCGAAGCGGCGACCGAGCAGGAGAAGGCCGCCGAGGGTGCCGCGCGGGAGGCCGACGGCGGCTCCGAAACCTAAGAGAACGTTGATCAACGGGGCACACGGCGGTCACCTGCGCCGCGGGGTACGCCCATAGAACACGGCGACCTATCTTCTTGACCCAGAAGGGAGCCGTGCGTTGTCCAAACGTTCGAGGCTTGCCGGCGCAGCGATTGCTGTCGCCGCGATGGCGGCGATCGCGCTGCCCGTCGCGGCCAGTTCAGCCCACTCCAGCGGCCGCCACGACGGTGGCCGCCCCGGCCATCACGACGGCGGCGGCCGCGATGACCATGGCGGCGGGGCCATCCGCCACGTGCTGCTCATCTCCGTCGACGGCCTGCACCAGTCCGACCTGCGCTGGTTCGTGCGCCATCACCCGGATTCGACCCTGGCGGCGCTGGCCGCCCGCGGCGCCGAGTACGCACACGCCCAGACGCCGGTGCCGTCGGACTCAGATCCCGGCATGACGGCGCAGATGACCGGAGGTGACCCGCGCACGACCGGCGTCTACTACGACGTCGAGTACAACCACGCCCTGCTCGAGGCGGGCACGACCTCGTGCCACGGGCAGGCCACCGGTGCCGACGTCATCTATGACTCGCCCGACGACGTCGACGACACGCGACTCGACGCCGGCCAGGGCCTGACAGGGCTCCCCGGGACCATCCTGCAGATGACCCAGACGCCGCAGGACCTGCTCAACCCGGCGACCTTCCCCGTCGACCCGCAGACCTGCCAGCCGATCCCGCCCAGCGGCTATCTGAAGGTCAACACGATCTTCAACGTCGCCCACGACGCGGGCCTGCTCACGGCGTGGTCCGACAAGCACCCGGTCTACACGTCGTTCAAACGGACCGGAGGGCAACGGCATCACCGACTCGTTTGACCCCGAGATCGACTCGACGGCGTTGATGCCCGACGGCACCCCGTACCCGGGCGGGATCTCCTGGACCGACGACAACGCCGCCACGATGCAATACGACTCCTACAAGGTCCAGGCGGTCCTGAACTGGATCGACGGCTTTGACCACAGCCGCACGGCGAAGGCGGGCGTGCCGGCGATCTTCGGCATGAACTTCCAGACGGTGTCCACCGCCGAGAAACTGCCGACCTCCGATGGGCTGACCGGCGGCGATGAGCCGGGGACCGACATCCCGGGGCCGCTGCTCCAGCGGGCGCTCGGCTACGTGGATGACCAGCTCGGACTGATGGTGAGCGAACTGCGCACCCAGGGCCTGCTGGACGAGACGGCGATCATCGTCTCGGCCAAGCACGGCCAGTCCCCGCAGGACCCCGACGACCTGACGCGAATCGACGACGGCCCGATCATCGACGGCATCAACAGCACCTGGCAGGCCGCGCACCCGGGCGCCGGCCCGCTGGTGGCCTCGGCCACCGACGACGACGCGGTGATGATGTGGATCAACCCCAACACCCAGCAGGCAGCCGACTTCGTCCGGACCTACCTGCTCAGCCACTCGGCCACCGGCAACACGGTGGACGGCGGGTCGCGCACGCTCAGCCAGTCCGGGTTGCGGCGGGTGTTCGCGGGCGCGTCGGCGGCGCGGTACTTCGGGGTCCCCGTCTCCGATCCACGCCACCCCGACATCTGGGGCATCGTCCAGCACGGGGTCGTCTACACGGGCGGCAAGGGCAAGATCGCCGAGCACGGGGGCGCTGACCCCGAGGACCGCGACGTGCCCATCCTGGTCTTCGCGCCGCGGGCTGTCGAGCCCGGCGTCTTTGACCAGCGGCTGGAGACGACCTCGATCGCACCGACGGTCATGCGCCTGCTCGGGTTCAACCCGGTCGCGCTCCAGGCGGTGCGCATCCAGGGCACGCCGGTCCTGCCCGGGGTGCGCTGACTTTGACCGGGGGTAGGCTGACTCGCAACGTGGAGCGGTCTGGCCCCATCGACGGGTTCTCGCTCGCCTTCGACCGCTTCGGGCCGGAGGCGAGCGACCCCGCCGTCGTGCTGCTGCACGGCTGGCCCGGGGACCGGCAGGACTGGCGTGCCGTGGCCCCGCTCCTCGTGGCCGGGGAGCGGGCCACCTTGCTCGTGCCCGACCTGCGCGGGTTCGGCGCCTCCGACAAGCATCGCGCGGACCCAACGCAGGCATATGCCGCCGCTGGGCAAGCCGCCAGCGTGCTGGGCCTCATGCGCGAACTCGATCTCGGCCCGTCGGTCGTGGCCGGCTACGACGTCGGTAGCCGGGTCGCCCAGCGCATCGCCGGCGACGCCCCGGACGCGGTGCGCGCGCTCGTGCTCGCCCCACCGCTGCCGGGTGCCGGACACCGCGTCCTCTCTGAGCGCGCTGTGCGCGAGTTCTGGTACCAGAGCTTTCACCGCCTCGACCTCGCCGAGCGGCTGGTCGACGGGGATCGCGCCGCGGTCCGTGCCTACCTGGAGCACTTCTGGACCCACTGGTCGGGTCCCGGCTACACGCCCGAGCCCCGCGAGCTTGGCCGCCTGGCTGAGGCCTACGGCGCGCCCGGCGCGTTCGTGGCGTCGATCGGCTGGTATCGCGCGGGCTCCGGGACGGTCGCCCGGAGCCTGGCCGAGCGCGCACCGGCGCCCGAGGACCGGATCGCCGTTCCTACCACTGTGCTCTGGCCTGGCCATGACCCGCTCTTCCCCGCCGAGTGGAGCGACCGCCTCGACGAGTTTTTCAGCGCGGCGACGCTGCGGACACTGCCCGACGCCGGCCATTTCTTGCCGTTGGAAGCTCCGGAGGAGTTCGCCGGTGCGATCGTGGAGGCGCTGCGTGGTGGAAACGACTGAGCCGATCCGCCGCGCCGGCGCTGAGGACGGCGACGTCGTGGCGCGCCTCCTGCGTGCCTTCAACGCCGAGTACGACGACCCGGCGCCGCCCCAAGAGCTGATGGCCGAGCGCATTCGCGTGCTGCTCGAGCATGGGGACACGATCATCCTGGTGGCCGGGGAGCCCCCGTGCGCGCTCTCGGTCACGCGCTTTCGCCCGGGACTGTGGAGCCCGAAGCTCGAGGCCTATCTGGCCGAGCTCTACGTGGTGCCCGAGCGACGCGGCCACGGCATCGGCCGCGCGCTGATGGACGCGACGATGGTCATGGCGCGCGAGCGTGGCGCCGACACCATGGAGCTGGGCACGGGAGAGGCCGACGTGGCGGCGCGGGCCCTGTATGAGAGCCTGGGCTTCACCAACACCGAGCACGGGCCGGGCGGCCTGGAGACGCTGAGCTTCTTCTATGAGCGCGAGCTCTAGCCGGCTGAGCCTCAGCCGCCGCCGGCGGCGGCGCCCGCGCCCGCGCCCGTGGGGCCGAGCGCGTCGAAGAACTTGGCGATGACCGGCCCGTCCAGCGGCCCCCCGTTGACGCCGCCGCTGTCCTGGACGACGATCGCGAAGGCAATATCGCCGTCATAGCCCATCAGCCAGGCGTCGAGCTTGAGCTTGCCGCCGGCCCCGTACTGGGCGGTGCCCGTCTTGGCGTGCGCGTCGGCGGGCAGCCCGGTGCCCGCCGCGGTTCCACTGGCCACCACGTGGCCCGTCATCAGGCGCAGCCCGCTGGTCACGGCGGCGGGCAGGGGCGAGGCCGCGATCCGATCATCCGGGGCGCCGGCCACCAGACGCGGTGCCCGGACGCTGCCGCTGTCGATGGCGGCGGCCACGGTGGCCATCCCCAGCGGGGAGAAGCTGACGCGGCCCTGGCCGATGGCGCTGGCCGCCAGGTCGGCCTGTCCGCTGGGGGCCGGCACGTTGGCGTCAAAGGCGGTCAGGCCCATGTCGGGCGTGCGGCCCAGCCCGAACAGGTTGGCGACCGCCGGGAAGTCGCCGGCGTGCAGGTGGGCGGTGGCCAGGCCGATGAAGGCGGTGTTGCACGACTCGGTGAATGCCCCGTCGAGGGTGCTCACCGGTTGATCACCCTCCGCGTTGTGAAAGACCTCGCCGTCGACGGTGAGGCTGGGTGGGCAGCTCGCCGCCGAGGAGGGCGAGAGGCCGTTCTGGATGAGCATGGCCGACGTGAGCACCTTGAACGTCGAGCCCGGTGGGTAGGCGCCCTGCAGCGCCTGGTTGTAGGCCACCGACGTGGGGTCTGAGACCGCGGCGAGCACCTGCCCGGTGGAGGCGCGGACCGCCACCATGGCCACGTTCTTGTGCACCCCGGCCAACGCCGCTTCGGCGGCCCGCTGCACGCGGGGGTCAAGCGTGGTGCTGAGCGGGCGCCCCGGCTTGCCGGGGAACGACGCCAGAGTCTTGACCAGGGCGCCGCCGGCGGTCTCGACGATCACCTTGGTGGTGGGGGTGCCGGCGAGCCGGCGCTCGGCGGCGTACTCCAGGCCGGTCTGGCCGACCTGGCTGGAGGCGTCGTAGGGCGGCCCCAGCGCCTTGAGCTGGTCAGCGGTGATGGGGCCGACGGTGCCGACGAGATGCGCGGCCAGCTGTGGCGTGATCGCGCTGCGCGTGGTGGTCTGCACGAACTGGGTCCCGGGCACGGAGTACACGTTGTGCGCCCCCGGCTGGGCCTTGAGCTGCTCAAAGCGTGCCCGCGAGATCTGAAACACCGGCTCGAAGAACGTCGGGTGGGCTTTTGCCTGGGCCAGCGCCGCCTTGACCTGGGCCGGGGCGGCGCCGGCGGCGACGAGGTCGGCGCTCACCTCGTCGGCGTTCTTGATCCGGCTGCCCACCAGGCCGACGTTGACACGCTGCTGGGCAGCGAGCAGGGGCGCTCCGTCGGCTCCGGTGATGCCGGCGCGGGCCGGCCAGTCCTTGATGGCGGCGAGGCGCTCGGTGCCGTGCAGCGGCGGGTTGACGGTGGCCGGCGTCCACGCCACCTTCCAGATCCCGTTGCGCTGCACCAGGTGCACGATGGTGGCGGTCCGCCATGCGCCGACGAGGGGCAGCGCGAAGCTCTCGGTCACGCGCGCCAGGGCCTTTGACCCCTTCTGGCGGACTCTCCCGGCGCTGAAGCCGGCGGACTTGACCCCGAGGGCGCTGAAGGCCCCCGCGTTGGCGGCGGTGAACGTTGCCGGGGGCGTGGCCACCAGCTTGCGCATCGCTGCCCAGTCGCCATGGCTCCACGCCGTCAGGTAGCTGTGCAGCGTCGCCTGGGGCGTGGACGACGACCCGCCGCAGCCGGCCAGGGCGACAACCGCCACCACCGCGGCCACGGTCGCGGTGAGGCGCCGACACGTCACGGATCGAGAATACCGGTCGGCCTTGACAGGCCTAAGCTCATTAGGTAATTTCCTAAGGACCTTAGGACTCAATGATCACGAACCCGATTCGGAGGACACCATGAAGACCACCCCGCTCAACGACCGCCTGATCCAGCTCACCCGCTACGGCTTCGTCAACGCCTACCTGGTGCGCGAGGACGATGGCTTCACGCTGGTGGACACCACCATGCCCCGCACCGGCCAGGCGCTCATCGACGCCGCGGCGGCGGCCGGCGGCCCGATCCGCCGCATCGCGCTGACCCACGGCCACGGCGATCACGTCGGCTCCGTGGGCGAGCTCAAGGAGAAGCTCGGCGCCGACGTGCAGGTGCTCCTCCCGGAGCTCGACGCGCGCATCCTGGCCGGGGAGAAGGTGGTGGAGGGCAAGCTGACCGGCAGCTGGCCGAAGGTGACGTGGACGCCGGACGTGCGTCTGCAGGCCGGCGACACCGTCGGCAGCCTCGAGGTCGTCCCCAGCCCCGGCCACTCGCCCGGCCATGTCGCCTTCCTCGACACGCGCGACCGGACCCTCCTCGCCGGCGACGTGTTCACCACCTTCGGCACGACGGCCGTCTCCAACCACTTCTACTGGCGCTTCCCGCTGGCGGCGATGGCCACCTTCGACAAGGGGCAGGACCTGGAGTCCGCTCGTGCCCTGCGCCGACTGGACCCGGCGCTGCTGGTCGTCGGCCACGGCGGAGCGGTCCCCGCGCCAGGGACGGCGATGGACGCGGCGATCGCCCGCGCGACGCGCTGATGGCGCGCGCCCGCTTGGACGCGGAGGTGGTGGTGACGGCGGCCGCCGGGCTTGCCGACGAGGAGGGCCTGCCCCAGCTCACCCTCGCGCGGCTGGCGGCCGCGCTGGGGATCCGCACCCCCTCGCTGTACACCCACGTCGACAGTCTGGCCGACCTGCTGGCGCGGCTGGGCGCGCGGGGGACCCGGGAGATGGCGGCCGTGCTGCAGGCGGCCGCGGCCGGCCGTGCCGGCGCCGACGCGCTGCGCGCGGTGGCCGATGCCTACCGCAGCTACGCCCACGCGCATCCGGGGAGCTATGCCGCCATGCAGGTCGCGTCAGACCACGAGGACAACCAGACGGCCGGCGCGGCCGCGGTGGGGGTGTTCCTCGCCGTCCTGGACGGGTACGGCATCGCCGGGGACGCGGCGATCCACGCGGTGCGTGCCGTGCGCTCGGCGCTGCACGGGTTCGTGGCCCTCGAGCGCGAGGGCGGCTTCGGCATCGCGCTGTCGGTGGACGAGAGCTTTGCCACACTGGTCCAGATGCTTGACGCGGGCCTGCACCGGGCAGGTTGACGGCCATGGAGGTCACAGTCACCGACAACCCCGACGCCGCGCGCTATGAGCTCGCCGTCGACGGCGAGGGCGCCGGGTTTGTCACGTACCGCGAGTCGCCGGGCAGCATCGCCCTCCTGCACGCCGAGGTCGACCCGGCCCGCGAGCGCCAGGGACTGGGCTCGGCCCTGGTGCGCGGCGCGCTGGACGACGCTCGCGCCCGCGGCCTGACCGTCCGCCCGGTCTGCCCCTTCGTGGCCTGGTACATCGAGACCCACGAGGACTACCAGGACCTGGTCACTAAGTAAACTAATAAGTTTACTTAGAGCGCTGATCGGGGACGTGCCTCGTCTGGTGCACCGTATGCGGGCTTATTTTTGGGTCAGGTGCGGGCGGCGGGGGCCCCGGCCGCAACCGGAAGCTGCGGGACGTGGTCCACTGCCGCCGACAGCGGCTGGCCGGCGAGCTGGCCGCCCGCGCAGTCGCCCGCGGCCACCGCCGTGCGGGCGCGCCCGTGCAGCGCCAGCCCGCCCAGTCCGGCCACCAGCAGGAGGGCGGCGCCGACCCCCATGGCGACGTGGAAGGCGTCCTCGCCTGCCTTCGCGGACGCGTGGCGGACGAAGGCACGCTTGGCGGAGGGCACCGCGGCTTCGTCGATCGTGCCGAAGGTGTGGCGCGCGGCGTCCCTGACGGCGGCCTGGGTGGACGCGGGGAGGCGGTGTCCGAGGCGGTGGTTGAGCTGTGCGCCGTAGAACGAGGCGACGACCGCTCCCACCGCGGCCACGGCGACCAGGCTCCCGGTCCTGGCGACGGCGTTGTTGACGGCCGAGGCGATGCCCGCGTCCATCTCTGAGGCGTCGGCCAGCACGGTCGCGGTGAGCGGGGACACCGTCAGCGACAGCCCGAAGGAGAACACCAGCAGCGCGGGGAGGACCTCGGTGAGGAACGACACCGTCGTCCCATAGCGCTCCATCAGCGCGAACCCCGCCGCCACCAGCATCGGACCCACCGTGAGGAAGGGTCGCGGCCCGTACTTGTCCGCCAACCGGCCCATGCGCGCGGACAGGAAGAACATCACCACCGTGGGAATGAGCCCTGTCACGCCTGACTGGAGCGCGCTCCAGCCCGCCACCTGCTGCAGGTAGATCGTGACGAAGAACCCCAGAAGGCCGATACCGCCGTACATGACGAACGTCTGGGCGTTGGCCACCGAGAAGTTGCGGTGGCGGAACAGCTCCAGCGGCAGCATCGGCATCTTCGTGTGGGCCTCGTGCCAGATGAAGAGGGCAAACAGCGCGAAACCGGCGAGGAGCGAGCCCCACACGCCGGGATCTGACCACCCCAGCACGGGCTGCTCGATGAGGCCGAACGAGATCCCCGACAGCCCGAACGCGGCCAGCGCGGCGCCCAGCCAGTCGATGCGGACGTTCGACATCCCCTGCGCTCGTCCGGGCACCGCCACCCGCGACAGCACGAGGGCCACGATCACCAGCGGCACGTTGATGATGAAGATCCATCGCCAGGAGGTGGAGTCCACCAGCTGGCCGCCCACCACCGGCCCGGCCAGGATGCCGATACCGCCCCAGGCCGTCCAGGTGCCGATCGCCCCGCCGCGCTCCTCCTTGGGGAAGACGGAGACGATGATGGCCAGCGCCGATGGCGTGAGCAGCGCCCCCGAGACTCCCTGCAGCGCCCGGGCGACGATGAGCACGCCGATCGAGGGCGAGGCCGCGCACAGGGCCGATCCGATCCCGAAGCCCGTCACCCCGGCGGTGAACACCCGGCGCTCGCCCAGACGGTCGGTGAGCGATCCGGCCAGCAGGATCAGCGCGCTCAGCGTCAGCAAGTAGGAGTTGGAGACCCACTGCTGTGCGGCGAAGCCGCCGCCGAGGTCGCGGCCGATCGCCGGGAGGGCCACGTTGACCGCGGTCGAGTCCACCGCGGCAATCGCGGTGGCCAGGATGGCGGTGATGAGGGCGAGCTTCTTGGTCCGTGCGCTGGCTCCGCCAGCCATCAGCGGCTCGCGCCGTTGAGCGGGAGGCGGGCGCGGAACACGGTCTGGCCCGGTTGTGACTCGAGGGTGAGGCTGCCGTGGTGGTGATCGACGACGATACGGCGGGCGGTGTCGAGACCGAGGCCGGTACCGCTGCCGACCTCCTTGGTGGTGAAGAACGGGTCGAACACCCGGGCACGGATCTCCGCGGGGATTCCGGGCCCGTCGTCGGCGATGTCGATCTCGGCGCAGTCGCCGTCGCGGCGGGTGGTGATGGTGATGTGGCCGCTCTCGCCGACCGCGTCGATGGCGTTGTCGAGCAGATTGGTCCACACCTGGTTGAGCTCGGCGCCGTGCACCGTCAGCTTGCCCAGGTTCGGGTCGTAGTTGCGCTCGACCTCGATCTCGGTGTGCTTGAGCTTGTGCTTGAGCAGGATGAGCGTGGAGTCCAGTCCCTCGCGAACGTCGACCTGCACGACCTCGCCGCGGTCCATGTAGGCGTAGGTCTTGATCGCCTTGACCAGCTCGCCCATGCGGTCGGTGGACTCGCGCAGCTCGGCCGAGAGCTGGCGGGCGCCCAGCGAGGCGGCGATCCAGCGCAGGGTGGCGGCGGTGGCGGGGCCGGCGGCGTCGGCCACGCGCGCCACGAAGGTCGGGTCGATGCCGCCGGAGACGAGCGTGTCGGTGAGGCGCCAGGGGTCATCGATGCCGGCGTTGGTCAACGCGTCGGTGAGCGCGTCCTCGGCGTCGGCAGCGTCCAGCGCCGAGAGCGTCACCGAGGCCGCGCACCTCGCTGCCGCCTCACGTTGGAGCGCGACGAGCTCCGCCGCCTGCTCACGTTCGATCCCGGACTCCACCAGCAGCCCGACGGTGCTGGTGAGCACGTCCAACGAGTCGGCGAGGTCCGAGGCGGCGCGCTTGGCCGCCGAGGCCGGGTTGTTGAGCTCGTGGGCCAGGCCCGCCGACATCGTCCCCAGGGCGGCCAGCCGGTCACGATTGGCCTCGCGCTGGGTGATCCTCCGGGTCACCGGCCGCACCTTGGCCATCACGCGCATGAACACCGGCCGGTGTGCGCGGACCAGGTCGATGAAGACCTCGGAGGGGATGACGGCGATGCGCACGTCGCCGTGGGTCACCATGCGCACGGCCGAGGGTCCGCCCACCAGCGTGGGGATCGCGCCCATCCAGGTGGGGGCGACGTGATCGCCGATCGGCTCGTCGCCGGTGCCGTCCTGCACGAGAGCCTCGATCGCTCCCTCCAGGATGAGGATGAGCCCCGTCTTGGTCTCGTCCTGCCGGGCGTACACCGTCCCGTCGGGGAGGTTCTTGAGCACCGCGGCCTCCGACCAGGCCTCCAGCTCCTCGTCGGTGAGCTCAGTGAAGAGGTCGATCGGGCGCAGGTCGGCGACGGTGGGGTGGCTCATGCCTCCGCCAGATATTCGTGGATGAGCGACACCGCCATCGATCCCTCGCCGACGGCCGACGCCACGCGCTTGATCGAGCGGGCGCGCACGTCTCCGGCCACGAACACGCCCGGCACGCTCGTCTCCAGCGTCCGGGGCTCGCGCTGCAGCGGCCACCCGTGCTCGCGGGCGTCGGGCCCGGCCAGGATGAAGCCGCGGTCGTCACGCGCGACGACGCCGTCCAGCCAGTCGGTGCGCGGCGCCGCCCCGATGAAGACGAAGCAGGCGTCGACGTTCACGGTGCGCTCATCGCCGTCCGGACCGCGCAGCTGCAGGCGCGTGAGATGGCCGTCGTCCCCTTCGGCGGCGATCGCCTGGGTCCGGGTGAGCACCTCGATGGCGGGCAGCCGGGCGATCTGGTCGATGAGGTAGGCCGACATCGACTTCTGCAGCGAGTCGCCGCGCACCAGCATCGTCACCCGGCTGGCGTAGTCGGCGAAGTGGACGGCCGCCTGGCCCGCCGAGTTGGCGGCGCCGATGACGACGACGTGCTGTTGCGAGCAGGAGCGGGCCTCAGTGAGCGCCGCGCCGTAGTACACCCCGACGCCGGTGTAGTCGGCGAACCCGGGGGCGGGCATCATCCGGTAGGAGACGCCGGAGGCGACGAGCACCGTGTTGGCCGACAACTGCACCCCGCCCGCCAGCTCCACGATCCGCCCGGCGCCCTCGACCTTGAGCGAGACGACGTCGGAGACCGACAGCAGCTCGGCACCCAGGCGGCGCGCCTGGTCTGTGGCACGGCGGGCCAGGTCCGATCCCGAGAGCCCGTTGGGAAAGCCGAGGTAGTTCTCGATGCGGCTGGACTGCCCGGCCTGGCCCCCTGGCGCCTCGCGTTCGACCATGACCGTGCGCAGCCCCTCCGAGGCGCCGTAGACCGCCGCGGCCAGCCCCGCGGGCCCGCCGCCGACGATCACGAGGTCGTAGTGGTCAGAGGCCGGCGCCGCGGTCACGCCCAGACGCTCGGCGAGCTCGAGCACGGTCGGGCGCTCGAGCACGTCGCCGTCCTCCAGCACTACCACTGGGAGGCGGTTGTCGGCCACCGCGGCGACCCGGAGCAGGTCCCGGGCCTCGCTGTCGCGCTCGACGTCCAGCCAGCGGCCCGGGACGCGGTTGCGGGCCAGGAAGTCGCGCAGGTCGTGGGTGTCCTTGGAGAAGCGGTGGCCGATCACGCGCACGCCGCCCGCCTCCAGCGCCGCGCCCGACTCCCAGGTCGTGAGCAGGTCCTCCACCACTGGGAAGAGCTGCTCCTCCGGGGGGTCCCACGGCTTGAGCAGGTAGTAGTCCAGCGAGACCTCGTTGATGGCGGCGATCGCCGCCTGGGTGTCGGCGTAGGCGGTGAGCAGCACCCGCTTGGCCTCGGGGTAGATCTGGCGGGCCTTGACGAGAAGATCGGTGCCCTCCATGCCGGGCATGCGCTGGTCGGCCACGATCATCGCCAGGTTCTCGCCACGTCGGCGCATCTCGCCCAGCAGCTCCAGGGCCTCGGTGCCCGATCCGGCGCGCAGGATCCGGTAGTGCTCGCCAAAGCCGCGGCGCAGGTCGCGCGCCACGGCCGCGAGCACCGTCGGCTCATCGTCGACGGCGAGGATCGTCGCGCGGCGAGGCTCGGCGGTCGACATGGCCCGTGTCAGCTCAGCATCGGCGACGGGGGAATCCGCGTCGAGCCGGTGACCTCGGGGATGAGCATGCCGATCTCGTCCACGTAGCACCAGGACCACTCCTCGCCGGGCTCCAGCGAGCGGATGATCGGGTGCGAGCTGCCCGTGGCGTGGGCGGTGGCGTGGCGGTTGGG
>DASXCN010000397.1:0-4249 GCA_036491155.1 Solirubrobacteraceae bacterium
GATCACCTGCTCGAGCGTCTGCAGATCACCCACCGGCTGGGCTCGGTGGCGCTGCATCCCACATGCGCCACCGGCCATCTCGGCGTCTCGGGCAAGCTGGCCGCGGTCGCGGCCCGGCTCGCCGACGAGGTCGTGGTGCCGGCGGCGACCCGCTGCTGCGGGATGGCCGGCGATCGGGGGTGGCTGCACCCTGAGCTGCCCGCCGCGGCGTTGGCCGACGCCGCCGCCGAGCTCGACGGGCGGAGCTTCGACGCATGCCTGTCGAGCAACCGCACCTGCGAGATCGCGCTCCAGCAGGTCACGGGGCGGCCATATGAGTCGCTGGTGCTGAGCCTGGAGGCGCTCACCCGAGCAGGATGACTCGCGCCGCCGACAATCAGGCGAGGCGCCCGGCCCCACCGCCCGCGGGGTTGTGCGACAGCTGCCGCCACCAGCAGATTGTGCGCAACACGCGCGGCTCGGTGTTCTCGCTGTGCCGCCGCTCCAAGACCGAGCCGAAGCGCTTCCCACGCTACCCGCGGCTCCCGATCTCTGAGTGCTCCGGCTACGAGCCGGGGGCTACTGAGGCGGAAGCGGGTTGAGGACGATCAGGGTCGAGCCGTCCTGAGCCTGCTGCAGCTGCTCGGAGAACAGGCCCCGGGCGGTGATCTGATCCACCAGCCCGGCCTCGGGCGCCTTGCGCATCTGGGCCACGGTCGGCGGAACCTGCTCGGGCAGGATCTGGCTGAGCGGGTGCTTGAGCAGCGGGGACACCTCCGGGCGCACGAAGAGCACGGCGATGTCGACGGGCTTGGGCGCCGCCTGGGTGCCGGCCGAGCTCGGCGGCTTCTTGCTCAGCGTGGAGGTGGACGGCGTCTGGTTGTGGCCCGGCGGGAGGATGGCAACGACGTTGTCGGTGCCGTCGACATACCTGAAGGTGTAGAGCGCGAGCTCCAGCGCCTCGCGGCGCAGCAGCAACAGGCGGTTGGTCGACGGCTTGCCGACGCCGATGGCGCAGTTCTTGCCGCCGATGCCGCACAGGTTGTAGGCGATGGTGTTGCCGCTGAGCAGAGACACCTGGCTGGACGTGGGGCTGGGACGTACCGCCACCTGCAGCCCGCTGGCCGTGCCGGTGGGTGCCGTGCCGCTGGCGGCGGCCTGCTGCTGGGCCGTGGCCGCGGCCGAGCTCTCCAGGTTGACCACGGTCACCAGGGAGAGCTGGTGCGTGGTGTCGATCCGGTAGAACGGCGAGACGAAGTTGGCGATGTCCTGGGCGCCCTGCGTCCCGCTGTCGGGCGGCTGCCACTGCGACCACTTGCCGCCCGACGCAGTGGACCCGCGTCCGCTGACGGCGACCGCCACCGCGACGACGATGGCGCCGACGCCGAGGGCGACCAGCACCGCGGTGATGGTGCGGAAACGGCTGGCGTGTGGCGAGGCGGTCACGTGGTCGTGCCCGCGGCTCGACTCGCTGTGGGCGGAGGACCGCGAGACGCCGGTGCCGACGGCGCCGTCGTCCGTCGAGCGGACGACTTCGGGCTGGTCGTTCATACGGCGGGCCAGGTGGCGGGATTCATCAGGTCCAGATCGGGCTTGCGCAGATCGACGCTGTCCAGCAGCGCCCCGACCTCGTCGCCGTGCAGCTCCTTCTGCTCGATCAACGCCCGGGCGATCTGCTCCAGCCCGTCGCGGTTGGCCTCCATCAGCGCGTACGCGGTCACGTAGGCCTGCCCGAGGATTTGGGCCGCGGCGCGCTTCTTGTCGGCGTTGCGCAGGATCGCGCCCACCGGATCTGACTCGAACATGCCCGCGCCGCCGGCGCGGTTCATGATCGTCGAGCCGATGCGCTCTAGCCGCTTGAGCACCGCCTCGGCCTCGTCGGAGAGCTCCATGCTCCCGCCCATGTGCACGGGATCGGGGCCCATCGCCCACATGCCCACCATCGCCGCGGCGGTCGCGGTGGCGCTCTGCACGTCGCCGCTCACGCCCTGGGAGTTCTCGCCGTAGAAGACGTGCTCGGCCGCCATGGCGCCGAGGATCATCACCAGCCCACCCATGACGCGCCCGCGGAAGTGCGAGAAGCGCTCGTCCTTCTCCATGCTCTGGTAGTGACCGAGCGAGCCGCCGCGCTTGCGGATCGACAGACGCGTGGAGAGCACGTCCTTCTCCAGGTACACGTGCCCCGCGGCGGCGTGGCCCGCCTCATGGATGGCGACGGCGCGCGTCTCCTCCTGGATGTACTCGATGTTCTGGGCGGTGCCGGTCTCGACCGTCGTCATCGCTTCGACGATGTCGCGCCAGGCGAACTCGCGCCGGCCCTCGGTGTGGGCGATGGTCAGCGCCATCGAGCAGCATTGCTCGATCATCGACGGGGAGTAGCCGTTGGTGATTCGCGCCAGCTCGTCGCGGCGACGGTCGGTGTCCAGGTCGGGCTCGTGGTCGACCTTGGCCAGGTACAGGTCGAGGATGTCCAGGCGGTCGTCCTTGGTGGGCGTGCGGAACCAGATGTGACGGCCCATGCGGCCCGGCCGGGTGAGCGCGGGGTCGAGCACCTGGATGGGGACGTTGCAGGCGCCGATGAAGTAGATCTGCTCCTGGCGCGGGCGCGGCGTAGGCAGCCGGAAGCGGACCTTCCCGAGCTTGCTCGGGATGACGAACATTGCGTCGAGGAACGTGTTGATCCGGTTGGTGAAGACCTTGCGGAACAGGGGCGGCTCGTCGATGCCGTCCATCACGATGAGCAGTTGGTTGAGCGCCATACCGCCGCCACCGCCGCCCATGCCGAACCCGGGGTAGATGCGCTGCAGCTTCTCGGTGGCGCGCTGGACGAAGGTGGCGTAGCCGCTGGCCGAGGACTCGGCGCGCTGGGCGAACAGCTTCTCGCGCCACGCTCGTGACTCGATCACCAAGTCGCCCGAAGCGGTGATGGAGCCGTTGGGGCCGTAGAAGCAGACGTCGTGAACGGTCGAGGGATCCGCAGACTGCATGGAGCCGATGCCGGAGCCGAGCGCCTGGCGCCGCATGCCGACGGCGTCGATCTCGTCGATGAAGACGATGCACTGGCCGCCCCACTTGGCCGCCAGCTTGCGCGCCTTGCGCGCGAGGAACTGGACGGTGATGGCGTCCATCCCGATGAACATCCCGGCAAAGCCCGAGCCCGGGATCGTGACGAACGGGCAGTTGAAGTTGGTGGCGATGGCCTTGGAGATCATCGTCTTGCCGGTGCCCGGCGCGCCCAGGAACAGCAGGCCGCGCTCGCGCTTGCCGCCGGCCTTCTCGAACTCCTCGCCCGACTGCCAGAGGGTGATCACCCGTGTGATCTCCTCCTTGGCCTCGGCCTGGCCTCGGACGTCGTCGATCTTCACGCCCCAGCTGGCGTCTCCGGGCTCGTAGCCGCGGATCTGGCGCACCGCGAAGAACAGGAAAGGCCCGAAGAAGATCGCGAAGTTGACGAAGAACAGCAGCGGCAACTGAATGAAGACCAGTCCTAGCTGCGGCAGCGTGTCGGGCGGGAAGATCTGGCGCAGCCCGGTGAACGGCTGGAAGAACGGAGCGCTCACGCCTGCGAAGGAGAAGAACACCTGGCACAGCGCGAGCAGCGCCAGGATGATCAGCGCGTAGATCGGCAGGCGCCGGAACTTGCCCCGCCAGAACCAGTACCGGCGGCGGGCGACGATGTCCTGCTGCTTGAGCGTCGCGTCGGCGCCGTAGAGGCTGGGGGAGGGGATGAGCTTGCGCGTCAGCACCTCGACCAGGCCGCGGAACATCACCACCGCCACCGCGGTGATGATCAGTGAGGCGATGAGGCTCCAGTGATTGGAGTCGAAGAGGACCAGGAAGAACGCCGGCGCGGTCAGCAGGGCCACGAACGTGGCCGCGCGAGTGAGCCGTCGCCACTCTGTCGCGAGCGCGGACGCGTGCTCATTGACGGAGCCCGATACCCCCGGTCTCTCCTCTGCATAGGCCATGCGTTCGCTTGAGGGTACATGGCGAGGACTGGGCACGGGCCCGGTACGCTGAGGCCATGGCGCTGAGGCTGGGGCGACCGCTCGCGCGCTTCAACCGGAGGGTCACGAACCCCCTTCAGGGACAGTACGCGTGGCTGCTTGTGCCGTGGGTGGTGGTCTGCCATCGAGGCCGCCGCACGGGGCGGCTGTACCGCACCCCGGTCAATGCCTACCGGCACGGCGAGACGCTGGCCATCGTCGTCCTCTACGGCCCCGAGTCTGACTGGGTGCGCAACGTCTTGGCCGGCGGCGCCCAGGTGGTG
>DASXCN010000398.1:0-2771 GCA_036491155.1 Solirubrobacteraceae bacterium
CCTCTCCATGGTCCCCGTGAGCATCCCGCGCGTGGACAAACCGGACCGCTTCGTCTCCGAGCGGCTGGGCAAGGGCCTGTTCAAGATCCACCACATCACCGTCCGCGTCGGCTATCACGACAGCTGGGACGTCCCGGCGGCACTCGCCGAGGCGCGCAAGCACGGCTTCCTCGACCGCAACCTCGACCTTGAGCACGCCTCCTACTTCGTCTCGCGCATGACGATCGTGCCCACCAGCGCCCCCGGGATGTCGCGCTGGCGAAAGACCCTGTTCATCGGAATGGCGCGCAACGCGACGAGCCCCATCGACCACTTCCGCCTGCCCAGCCCCCGCACCGTGATGACGGGCTCCCAGGTCGAGATGTGACCTGGGCCCCGGGCCGGGGCCGCCGTCTTCACAGAATCTTGATGCCGGGGGCCGGTTCCTTCACAGGCCCTTGACACGCGGCCGCCGACCATCGGAGGATGGACACTCGGCGTAGTGCGCCCACAGCGGCTCGAACCCTCGATCGCGCCGCGGACGCGGCCGAGGCACCCGCACGGCCGGCCAAGCGCAACTACAACGAAGCCGCCCACAAGCTCAGCCACTGGCCGGTCGAGACCGAGGCCCCCTCCGAGCGCGCGCCGTCGGCCGCGATGCAGGCTGCCACCGATGACGAACGCGACGTCGTCGCGCATGCGGGCAAGGCCGTACTGGCGCTGGGGGCCCTCGGGATCGTCTTCGGCGACATCGGCACCAGCCCGCTCTACACCGAGCAGTTCATCTTCACCGCCCACCGCAACGCCGCGCACGCGACCGTGGCCGGCGTCTACGGAATCGCCTCGCTCATCTTCTGGACCCTGATGGTCGAGGTGTCGCTCAAGTACGCCGGGTTCATCATGAAAGCCCACAACCGCGGGGACGGCGGGATCATGGCGCTGACCGCACTGGTCAAGCGCAAGCACATCGGCCGCACGTTCGTGCTGGTGACGCTGGGCATCTTCGGGGCGGGGCTGTTCTTCGGCGACGGCATGATCACCCCGGCGATCTCGGTCACCTCAGCCATCGGCGGACTGAGCGTGGTGAGCCCGAGCCTTGCCCATCTCGTGGTGCCGCTCTCGCTGGCCATCCTCGTCGGCCTGTTCGCGGTCCAGCGCTTCGGCACCGGCGCCGTCGGCTGGCTGTTCGGGCCCGTGATCCTCCTCTTCTTCGCGGTGATCGCGCTGGCTGGGCTCAACCAGGTCCTCCAGCATCCCGGCGTCGTGCAGGGCCTCTCGCCCGTGTGGGCGGTCCGCTTCATGTTCGATCACGGCGTCTACGCCTGGCTGACCCTCGGCGGCGTGGTCCTGTGCTGCACAGGCGCTGAGGCGCTCTACGCCGACCGTGGTCATTTCGGCGCCTCACCCATCCGCATGACGTGGTTCGGGGTCGTCTTCCCCGCGGTGATGCTCTCCTACCTGGGCCAGGCCGCGTTCATCCTCTCGCATCCGCGCAGCGTGAACAGCCCGTCCTTCAACCCGTTCTTCCAGCTCATCCCGCACAGCATGTTGCTCCCGATGGTGGTCCTGGCGACACTGGCCACGATCATCGCCTCCCAGGCCGCGCTCACGGGCTCCTTCTCAGTGGCCAAGCAGGCCGTCCAACTCGGCTTCCTCCCACGGCTGCGGATCATCCACACCTCCAACCTCGAAGGTCAGATCTACGTCCCGCTGATCAACTGGTTTCTGTGCGCTGGGGTCGCGGCGCTCATCCTGGTCTTCCAGAACTCCAATCGTCTGGGCGATATCTACGGGGTCGCGGTGACGGGCACCTTCATCCTCAACACGATCCTGTTCCTGGCCGTCGCGCGGGCCCTGTGGCGGACGCCGAAATGGCGTCTGGCCATTCTCGGCGTGCTGTTCCTCACTGTCGAGGTGGCGTTCTTCACCTCCAACCTCGCCAAGATCGCCGACGGCGCCTACCTGTCGCTCGCCGTCGGGCTGGTCATCGCCGCTGTGATGATGACCTGGCGAAAGGGCCGCGACATCGTCACCCACAGTCGGAGCGCCCGCGAGGGGCCGCTCGACGAGTTCCTCGAGGGCCTGTGCGAGGCCGAGCCGCCGATCATCCGGCTCCCCGGCACCGCCATCTACCTCAATCCCGGCAAGGACACGACTCCGCTGGCCCTGCGCACGCTGGTCGAGCACAACCACGCCATCCACGAGAGGGTCCTCATCGTCTCGGTGACGCCGGTGAGCATCCCGCGCGTGGACCGCGAGGACCGTTTCACGTCCGAGAAGCTCGGCAAAGGTCGCTTCAGGGTCACCCACATCACCATCCGCGTCGGCTACCGCGATGACTGGAACGTCCCCGAGGCGCTGGCGCTGGCGCGCAAGCTCGGATACCTGGAGCGCAACCTCGACCTCGAGCACGCCTCCTACTTCGTCTCCAAGATGACGATCGTCCCGACTCGTGCCCCGGGCATGGCGGGGTGGCGCAAGAAGATCTTCGTGGCCCTGGCGCGCAACGCGGCCACCCCGATCGAGCACTTCGACCTCCCGCGGTCGCGGACCGCGATGACCAACTCAGACGTGGCGATGTAGCCCGCCCGGTCGCTGACCGGTGGCGCACGGCGCTCGGGCGCGCCACAATGGGGGCCTCACGGACAGCAGCCGACGGGAGGCCTGATGAGCAGCGACTACACCCTCGCCTACGGAACTCACGCGTCAGCGCAGGACGGCCGGTGTGCCATGGAGTGGGTGAGCTACCTCGCCGGGGAGCCCCATTCTGACCAGCCCGTGTGCGTGAGCCC
>DASXCN010000399.1:0-2335 GCA_036491155.1 Solirubrobacteraceae bacterium
GCGGCTGAAAAGGCCCTGCAACATGTGTACGCACCTTCCGTGGTGTGCACTGGCAGCCGAGCTATCTCACACACAGAGAGACCTCTAGCTTTGCGTCCCTGGCTCGCGCCAGGTTTGCCCTTTTCAGTTTGGTTTGACGCAGAGGGCATCGGGCCTTCGACCTCATTACTCATTTCTTTAGTCCTTCAGTGGACGCATGTCCGAGAGGTCTGACCGTCCTCTCTGCACCCGCTACCTAAGGGTCGCCTCTGGTCCGGCCGATACGTGCGCATATATGACCGGGGAGAGTGCGTCACGATGATCAAAGATCCGACTCTGGAAGAGCAGGAGCTGCTCGCCGATACCCGGCGCCGCGCCAAGGCCGCCAGGCCGCGTGGTGAGCTCCTCGTCGAGCTCGCGATCAACGCCGGGTTCGTCGCCGCCGTTGGCGCGATGTTGCTCCTGCCCTCGCCGCAGGGGTGGAATCCCGTGGCGGCGGTCCTGTCAGTGGTCGTCATGTGCGTCGCCATCCGGGTCGAATTCGACACGCCGTCGGGCTTCACCGTGGCCAGCCAGCTCGCCTTCGTCCCGATGCTCTTCTCGATGCCGCTGGCGTTCGTCCCGCTGACGGTCTCGGGCGTGCTGGCGGCGCTGCTGTTGCCGGACGTCCTCGCCGGGCGTGTGCCTGCGCTCAAGCTGCTCAGCTGTCCGGCCAACGCATGGTTCGCCGTCGGGCCGGCGCTGCTCTTCACGATCGCCGGTGTTCGCCCTGACGCCGCCGGGCCGGCGCTCCTGGTCGCCGCGCTGGCGGCCCAGTTCGCCGGGGACTTCTTGGCCGACGCCGTGTATCAGGTGGTGCCGCGTGGCTCGAACCTGCGCCAGCGGCTGCGCGACTGCGTCTGGGTGTACCCGATCGACGCCGCGCTGTCCGTCGTCGCCCTGCTCGCAGCCGAGGAGCTGCGCACCGCCCCGTACGCCGTCCTGGCGGTGGTGCCGTTGTTGGGGCTGCTGCGGATGTTCGCCAACGAGCGGCGGGGGCGCCTGGGCAAGCTGCTGGAGCTCAACGAGACCTATCGCGGCACGGCGGTGCTCCTGGGCGATGTCATCGCCGCCGACGACGGCTACACCGGTGAGCACTCCGAGGGCGTGGTCGGACTGGCGCTGGCTGTGGGTGACGCTCTGGGCCTGGACCCCGAGCGGCGGCGCAACCTCGAGTTCGGCGCGATGCTCCACGACGTGGGCAAGATCAGGATTCCCAAGCAGATCATCAATAAGCCGGGCAAGCTCGACCCGCACGAGTGGGAGATCATCAAGACCCACCCGGCCGAGGGGCAGCGGATGCTCGACCGCGTCGGGGGCTTCATGCTCGAAGTCGGCGCCATCGTCCGCGCCCATCACGAGCGCTGGGACGGCGGCGGCTACCCCGACGGGCTGGCCGGCGAGGGGATCCCGCTGGAGGCGCGCATCATCACCTGCTGTGACTCCTGGAGCGCGATGCGCACCGACCGCCCGTATCGGCGCGCCATGTCGTTCGCGGCGGCGGTCGAGCAGATGGTCACCAACGCCGGCTCCCAGTTCGATCCCGCGCTGGTGGAAGTCATGCTCCCTGTGGTGGCGGCTGCTGAGGGCCCGGAGGCGGCGCGGAGCGACGCTGCGCGGGGGGAGGGCGTCGCGGCGGAGGCCGTGACCGCCTCGCCGCAGGAACTGTCGGTGGCGGCCGCGCAGCTCGCGGTGCCCGCCGCCACCTGAGTCCGCGCTACGCGGCCTCTTCGGCGTCCTGAGCCGGTCGCGCCCGGGTGCGGCGCTTGGGCTTGATCTGATCGACGGTGCCCTCGGAGGCGGTGTCGTTCCCGGCGGCGGCCTCGGGTGTCGCCGCCTCGGCGGCCGCGGCGGCAGCCTCGACGGCCGCAGCGGCGGCCTCAACAGCCTTGGCGGCGTCGGCGGTCTTGGTCTCCGGCTTCTTGCGGGGCGCGCGGGTCCGGCGCTTGGGCGCGGGCTTGGGCTTGGCTGCGGGCTTGGGCTTGGCCGCGGGCTCAGGGTCGGTCGCAGGCTCGGGCTGTGGCGTCGGCTCGGACTCGGCCACCGGCTCGGGCTCTGCCGGCGCCCCGGGCTCATCGCGGTCGTCGTCGCCGTCGTCCGCACCGGCACCAGCGGGCTCCAGCTCGCGGTCCTCGTCGTCCTCGTCGCCGGCGTCGGCCGCGATCTCCAGCTCGTCGGTGTCGGCCGTCGTCAGCGTCGTGTCCGGCGTCTGGGCGGCGCCGTTGGCCTCCGCTCCCGCGGTCGCCCCGGTCTTGCGGCGCCGGCGCTTGGAGCCACGCCGGCCCTTGGGGAAGTTGCGCAGCAGCTCGCGAGCCAG
>DASXCN010000400.1:0-3527 GCA_036491155.1 Solirubrobacteraceae bacterium
ACCACGACGTCCGAGCCCGAGAAGATCCAGTTGAAGTTGGCGTAGTCATGGCGGATCGACTTGAGCGTCGCCCCGACGTCGCCGAACATCTTGCCGATCTCCTCGCGGCCGTTGGCGATCCCCCACTTGGGGAACATCACCTGGGCGTCGACGGCGAAGAGCTCGAGGATGCCCTCGCCCGTCGAGGTGATGCCGCCGTTGTCAAACGCCTTGAGGTACTCCACGGCGACGGACTTGCGCTGCTCGTCGGTCATCGTCTGACGCGTCAGGGTCATCAACCTGCTCCTTTGAGTGTGTGGTGTGTCTGCCGGCGCACGGCGCTCACGCTGCGGTGTCGGCCGGAGCATCGGCGATCCCCCGCCGATGCGCCAGTGCCGCCGCCTCCACTCGGGTTGAGACGCCAAGCTTGGAGAGGATGTTGGAGACGTGAACGCTGGCGGTCTTGCGTGAGATGAACAGTGTCTCGGCGATCTGGCCGTTCGAACGCCCGTCGGCGACCAGGCGCAGCACCTCTCCCTCGCGAGCGGTGAGGCCCAACCGCTCGACGGCATTGGGCTCGGGGTCGGCGGCGGCAGCGGCCGGGAGCGCGGCGCCGTTGCTCGGCTCGGCGGTGCGCAGGCGCGCGCGGCGGATGAGTGCCTCCACGTCGGCCTTCAGGGGTGCCGCGCCCGCCGCGTGGGCGAGCGCGAGCGCTTCCGCCGCCGGGGCCGCCGCAGCCTTGATGTCACCGGCGCCACTCAGTGCCTCGGCGTGTCGGTAGAGCGCATAGGCGAGTGGAAGCTGCTCGTTCATCGCCCGGGTGTGGTCGACCGCGTCGCGCCATGCCTCCGCCTCGCCCGTGCGGTGCAGCCGCGCGTGCTCGGCGAGGACGAGGGACTGGTGGCCGCGATCGGCGGGGCTGCGTCGAGCGATCGCCAACGCCTCATCGCGCACGGCGGCGCTCCGGGCGATCGCGTCCTCGGGGACCGGATGCCCGGCGTCGCGAGCTGCCAGTGCCCGGTCGGCTTCGGTGCGGGCGGTGAGCGACAGGATCGGCCACTTGTAGCGCGGGTCCTCGCCGAGGTCGCCACGGTCCAGCGTGCGCTCCAGGGTCAGGTGAGCCGCCTCCAGATCGCCACGCGACCGGGCCAGGTCGGCCTCGAGCCCGGCCAGCGGGTAGACGAACTGGGCCGCGGACGAGGTACGCAGGTGGCCGCGCGCCTCGCGCAGATCGTGCTCGGCCTCCGCCAGCCGGCCGCTGACCAGGTGGATCTCGGATCGCAGCAGTCGCAGGTTGCCGGCAAAGATCCCCGGGGCCTCCAGGCCAGGCCCAGAATGTTCCATCGCCTCATCGAACCGCCCGGCGCGCAGGAGCGCCTCGGCCTTGTTGCCGCGCAGGAACGAGCCCGCGGTGCGGCCCAGGCCGGCCTGCTCCGCGAGGGTCATCCCCTGGTCGACGGCGGAGATGGCGTCGTCGTAGCGCCCGAGCATCAGGTACATGTCTGAGAGGTTGACGAGAGAGCGCATCCCGACCCAGATCAGGCCCGCCGCGAGCGCGTCGTCGCCGGTGCGCCGCTCGAGCTCGATCGCCCGTTCGAAATCGCCGGCGTAGAGCATCGAGGTCGCCAGCATTCCCTGAGCCCCGAGGCGATCCTCCGTCGCGCCGACCGCCTCGGCGGCGGCGAGCGCCTGGGTGGCGACCTCACCGGCGCGCTCGAAGTCCGCGACCCGCGCCAGCGCGCGCGCCTGAGAGCTGAGTGCGTAGGCGTGGACCGGGGTGGGTGGCTCGGGAGGCAGCAGCCTCACGGCATGCTCGAGCTCGGCCAGCCCCTCCTCCTCGCGGCTCAGATCCCCCAGCAGCTCGGCCCGCCGCACGTGGAGACGCGCGAGGTCCGGGGCGGGATCGTCGCCGGCCTCGCTGAGCGCCTGATCGATGAGCGCCAGAGCCCGATTGGGATCCCCGGCGCGGTGCGCGGCCGTGGCCGCGTGCTCCAGCAGCTGCCCGTGGGTGATCGACGCGCTCTCCGCCGCCTCCGGCACCTGGCTCCACAACTCCAGGGCGAGCTCGAAGTGCCGCCGAGCTGCGGCCGGTGCCGAGGCTGCCGCCGCGGCGCGGCCGGCGCGCACCGATGCGGGCAGCGCCCGCGGGACGTCGTGCGCGGCCAACCAGTGGTGCGCCAGCATGGTGGCGCTGTCCAGGTCCAGGTCGACGGGTCGGCTTGCGGTGGCCGCCGCCCTCGCCACCGTGTGATCAGCCCGCCGCTCGATCGCCTCCGCGTAGGCGCGGTGCAGCCCCGCCCGCTCGTGGGGCAGCAGATCCTCGTGGATGGCGGTCCGCGCCAGCGCGTGGCGCAGGGCGTACCCCGGTCCTGACCCGTCCACCACGAGCAGTTGCTGCTCGACCGCCTCGCGCAGGCCGGCGTGCAGCTCGGCCTCGGGCAGCTGGGCCACCGTCGTCAGGAGCCAGTCGGGAACCCACCGGGCCGCGGCTGACACCACGCGCAGCAGGTGCTGCGCGCTGTCGGAGAGCAGGTCGGCCCGCGCGAGCACCACGTCGCGCAGAGACGGAGGCAGGTAGTCCTGGTCGATCCCGCCGTCGCGGACCGCGCCGAGCAGCTCCTCGACGAACAGCGGGATCCCCTCGGAGCGCTCGAACACCAGGTCCACAAGCTCGCGGTCGGGCGGCTCGCCGAGGATCGCCTCCATCTGCGCGGCCACGTCGACCGCTCCCAGGCGCTCGAGCTCAAGGCGCTCCAGCGCGCGCTGCTGCTCCCAGCGCGCCGTCATGCGGCGAAATGGGTGGGCGCGGTGCAGCTCGTCGGAGCGCACGGTGAGCACGAGGAGCAGCGGCCGCGTGACTGAGCCGCTGACGAGCAGGGCGAGGAGGTCAAGGGTCGCCTGGTCGGCCCACTGCACGTCCTCGAAGACGAGCACGAGCGGCCGCTCGGAGGCCAGACGTCCGATGACCGCGACGATGAGCTCGAGCAGGCGCGACGGGTCGCGCTCGCCGACGAGCGCGTGAGAGCGGCCGTCGTCGAGCTCGGGCACCAGCCGGCCCAGCTCGCCCCGCGCGACCCCGAGCAGCTCGTCGAGCTCGCCCTCGCTGACATCCGCCGCGAGTGCCCGGAACATGTCGATCACCGGCGCCAGCGGGATGCCGCCGCCCTCGAGCTCGACGCACCCGCCGCCCAACCCAAGCTGACATGAGCCCGGCGCGAGTTCTCGCGCCGGGCTTTTCTTCGTGGTTGGGTCTGGAATGATGCGATCTCGTGGCGGCGAGCCTTGTCAGCCCCATCCTCGTGGGGCGGCGGACGGAATCTGCGGCACTGTCGGACGCGCTGGCCCGCGTCCTGGCCGGCGAGCGCGTGACCATCGTCGTCGGCGGGGAGGCCGGCGTGGGCAAGTCCCGGCTCGTCGGCGAGTTGGTGGAGGCGGCCCAGACCTCCGACGCACGGGTGCTGGACGGCGGGTGCATCGAGCTCGAGGGCGGCGGCATCCCGCTGGCGCCGGTGATCGACATGTTCCGAGCACTCGCGGCGGATGTCAGC
>DASXCN010000401.1:0-12668 GCA_036491155.1 Solirubrobacteraceae bacterium
CGCGCCGCCGCGGCGAAGGTCTCATAGGTCCCCTGGAGGATGCCCTGGGAGCCGATGTAGATCCACGACCCCGCCGTCATCTGCCCGTACATCATCAGCCCCGCGGCATCGAGCTCGCGGAACTTCTCCCACGTCGCCCACTGGGGCACGAGGTTGGAGTTGGCGATGAGCACCCGCGGCGCCTGGTCGTGGGTCTGAAACACGCCCACTGGCTTCCCCGACTGCACCAGCAGCGTCTCGTCATCGCCGAGACGACGCAGCTCGCGCTCGATGGTGTGGTAGGAGGACCAGTTGCGCGCCGCCTTGCCGGTCCCGCCGTAGACGACGAGCTCGGCGGGGTTCTCGGCCACGTCGGGATGCAGGTTGTTGCGCAGCATGCGCAGCGCCGCCTCCTGGCGCCAGCCGCGGCATTCCATCTCGGTCGCGCTCATCGTGGCCGCACGCTACCGCAGCCGGAGGTGGGGCAGCGGCCCGCGGCTAACCTGCCGTCGGATGCCGCGCAATCCGTTGAAGGCGTTCACCGAGCGCAGGACGAGTGCGATGCTGACGCGGGTCGGTTGGGAGCCGCCGCAGACCTGGCCAGTTCCCCGCCCGGGTCGCTCGCCACTGGTCTTCCAGACCCGGCTGCCCGCCGCGAAGTTCGTGACGCCCGATGACCTGCCCGCGGGCCAGCGCCCGGCGCCGGCGTCGGTGGGCGGTGAGGTCATGGCGCTGCCGGACGCCGCGCAGCTGGAGAACGTCTTTTTGGCCGTCGCCCTGTGCTCGCATGCCGAGTCGCGAGAGGTGCTGGCGACGATGACGGCCGCCCTCGCCCCACAGGTGCTGCCGTTCTTAGACCGCGACGGAACCGTGCAGAGCAACAAGGCCCGGCGCAAGCTCAAGCACATGGCCGGGCACGTCACGGTGATCGAGCGCCTCGACGGCGAGCCCCCGCCGCCCGCCGATCCCGACGCCCCGGCCCCGGAGCCGCCGCCGCTGACGGTCCAGTACGCGCTCAAGACCCGCGACGGCGTACTGACGCTCACCTTCCACGCCGAGGGTCATGGCATCGCGGAGAACTTCGGCCGCCGGCTGTTCCTGGACGTCGTCAGAGGCAGCTACCTCGGCGCCAAGCCGCTCGTCGACCCTGCGGCGGCCGGCTAACACAGCGGCCGGTGCGAGCAGCCGGCTGACACCAGCGGCCGGCGAGCACCCGGCTACCGGTAGGGCAGCGTCGTACCGATGCCCAGGCGTTGCGCCTTGGCCAGCATCGCCTCGCCGAGGGCGACGTCCGTGATCGACAGGCCGCGGTGCCAGAAGAGGATCCGCTCCTCGTCGCGCTCGCGGCCGGGCCGGTCGCCACACAGGATCTGGCCCAGCTCGGCGTGAAGGTTCTCGGCGGTGAGCCGGCCCGTGTCGACGTGCGCCCGCAACGAGCCCAGCGGACCGACGCCGGCCTGGCCCCAGTCGTCGACGACGACCTTGTCCATCACATCGGTGAGTCCCAGCTCCACGGCGCTCACCGTTCCATAGGGGATCACCAGCGTGCCGGGGGTCACCCACGCCGTCGAGAGGAGCGGCTCAGGCTGCGTGAGCCGGCTGGCCTCGACCATCACGTCGGCACCGCGCAGACACTCCTCCCAGCTGTCCACCGCGCGCACCTCCCGATCCAGATCCTCGCTCAGGCGCCGCGCGAATGCCTCCCGGCTCTCTGGGCGCAGCGAGTGCACGCGGATCTCCTGAAGCGAAGGCAGCACGCGGCACAGCAGGCGGACGTTCCAGTACGCCGTCCCGCGCGCGCCGACGTGGCCCAGCACCCGCGCGTCACGCCGGGCCAGCACGGACGCCCCGATGGCGGTCACCGCTCCGGTGCGCATCTCGGTGATGGCGGTGGCGTCGATGATCGCGCGCGGGACGCCGGTGGCCGGGTCCATGAGCAGCAACAGCGCCAGTTCGGAGGGCAGGCCGAGACGGTGGTTGTCCACATAGTCGCCGACGACCTTGACGCCGGCGAACGCGGGGACCGCGCCGCGCAGCACGTTGAAATGGCCGTTGGCCCCGCGCGGGAACAGGTGCGTGCGGGGCTCGATCACCGTTTCGCCGCGCCCCTGGGCCGCCACCACGGCCCGCACGGCGTCGAGGATCTCCTCGTCGGTGAGGGAGAGCGCGTCGACGTCGGCGCCGCCGAGATACACGAGCTCGATCGCGCTCATCAGCGCACGTCCACCCCGGCGCGCACCGTCTCCAGCAGCTGCCCACCCGCCAGCAGCTCTGCGCTCAGCCGCTCCACGTCGGCACCCATCGGACGGTCTTGTTCCAGCGGCGCGACCCACTCGCGCACGGCGCCTTGCGCGGCGAGGGTGCCCGCGCCCAGCGACCCGGAGCTCCCGCCCAGGGCCAGGTCCACCGCCTGCGCGGCGACGACGAGCTCGATCGCCGCCACCAGACGCAGCCGGTCGAGCTGCTCACGCACCCGCAGCGCGGCGTGGGTGGCGCCGGTCGAGTCGTCCTCCACGGAGTCGGCCCCGATGGTGGGCATGATCGACAGTGGCGCCGCCAGGTGGCGGATCTCCACCGCGAGCGCTTGTGCGGTCTTGGTCAACGGGCTCAGGCCGGAGCTCATGCCGTCGTGGGGGCTGAGGCCCAGCGGCAGCCCGCTCAGGCGCTCGGTCTTCAGTCGCGCCTGGCGCTCGCAGCTCGCGCCCGCCACCTGTGAGAGCGCGATCGCCGTCGCGTCCAGCGCCAGGGCCAGGGCGGGTACGTGGAAGTTGCCGGTGCTGAGGATCTCCTCGTCGTCGACGAGCACGAGCGGGTTGTCGGCAGCGCCGCCCAGTTCGGGCTCCACCGCGGTGGCCAGCAGCTCCAGCGCGACATGCAGCGACCCATGGATCTGGCTGACGCACCGCAGGCTCAGCGGATCCTGGACCCGGCGCGCCGCGCCGGGCTGCGTGAGCGCGCCGCCGGAGAGCAGCGCGCGCAGGCCGTCGGCGGCCCACGCCTGTCCCGGCGCCGGCCGGGCTGCCACCACGCGCGGGTCCAGCGGGCTGAGGTTCGCGCGAAAGCCCTCCATCGACAGCGCCGCCGCCACCTGCATGATCTGGAGGCAGGCCGTGGCGTCCGCCAGGTCCAGCGCCGCCACGCCGGCCGAGACTGCTGAGCTCGAGCAGATGGCCAGCCCGTCCTTGGGCCCGAGCCGCACCGGCTCCAGTCCGGCGCGGGCCAGCGCGTCGGCCGACGCCATCGGCGTGCCGTCGAGCTCAGCCTCGCCCTCGCCGATCAGCGTCAGCCCCACGTGGGCGAGCATGCAGAGGTCCGACGCTCCCACCGACCCAAAGCGAGGAATGCGGGGGTGCACGCCGGCGTTGAGCAGCGCGGCCAGCCCCTCGGCGATCGCGGGCGTCGCTCCCGAGCCGCCGGCGCAGAACCCGTTGCAACGCACCGCCATCGTCGCGCGCGTTACCTCCGGCGGGAGCCGCTCGCCGACGGACATGGCGCGGCCGCGCAGCGTCTGCAGCGAGAAGGCGGCGGCCGCGTGGCCGTCGATGCGGTCCACGACGCGTGGCCCCAGGCCGGTGGTCAGCCCGTAGACCGGCACGCCGGCCTCGGCGGCGCGCGCCACCACCGCGGCCGAGGCCCGCATCAGCTCGCTCGCCGACGGGGCGATGGCCACCGCAGCGCCACCGCGCGCGATCTCGGTCACCGCCTCCGGGGTGAGCACGGTTCCGTCCAGCAACACGCTCCCGTCCATCGGGGCGACGATACTGATCGGCATCGCGCCACTGGTGGCCCTCCCCGTAGAGTGCCGCGCGATGTCCACACCGGCGTTCACCGACGGCGAGCACGAGCCCGTCATCCTCGACGGTGCCAGCCTCACCCCGCACGGCGTGGCCGCGATCGCGCGCAACGGCGCCGTCGCGATCCTGTCGTCCGAGGCGCGCGTCAGCAACGACCGGGCCCGCGACGCGATCGCGGCGCTGCTGGCCCGCGGCGACGATCTGTACGGCGTGACCACGGGCGTCGGCGCCCTGCGCGCCTACCGGGTCCCCGAGGACGACCGCGAGGCATATGGCCTGAACCTGCTGCGCAGCCACGCCTGCGGCGCTGGCCTCATCCTCACCGCGCCCGTGGTGCGCGCCGCGATGGCGACGCGAGCCAACCAGATCGGCGCCGGCGGCGCGGGCGTCGCCAGCGAGCTGCTCGACACGCTGGTGGGCGCTCTCAACGCCGGGTTGACGCCGTTCACGCGCGAGCTGGGGTCGCTGGGGACCGGCGATCTCACCAACCTCGCCGATGTCGCACTGGCCCTGCTCGGCGAGGGCAAGGTATGGCGCGGCGATGATCTCATCGACGCCGCTCAGGGCCTGGCCGAGGCCGCGCTGGAGCCGGCGCGGCTCGGGCCCCGAGACGGGCTGGCCTTCATCAGCTCCAACGCCTTCAGCATCGGCTATGCCGCGCTGCTGGTGGTCGATGCGCGCCGCCTGCTCGACGCCTGGCTGACCGTCGCCGCCCTGTCCTTCGAGGCCGCCGCCGCCGATCCGGTGGTCCTCGATGCCCGCATCCACTCGGCCCGCCACCGGCCAGGACAGGCCGCCGTCGCGCGCCGCATGCGCGAGCTGCTCGCAGGGCTGGGCGAGCGCGCCCGGGAGCCCGGACCGCTGGGGATCCAGGATCCCTACCCGTTCCGCGCCCAGCCTCAGGTGGACGGGACCGTCCACGATGCGCTGCGCGCGCTGGAGGAAACCGTCTCCCACGAGCTGAACTTCGCCGGCGAGAACGCGCTCATCGACCCCGAGCTCCAGATCGCCCTGCCCAATGGCAACCCGCACGCGGCGCCGCTGGCCAACGCGATCGACGGGCTGCGCACCGCCGTAGCCTCCTCGGCGGCCCTGATCGCCGCCCGCGTGTCGACGCTGCTGGACGCCGGGCTCACCGGCCTGCCGCCGTTCCTGGCCCGTCACCCCGGCCCGGAGTCCGGCGCTCTGGTGTTGGAATACACCGCCCACGCCGCCGTGGCCGAGGTCCGCTCGCTGGTCACGCCGGTGGCGGCCCAGACCGTGTCGGTCTCGCGCGGCGTCGAGTCGCATTCCAGCCTGGCCCCGATCGCGGCCCGCCGCGCCCACGAGACGCTCCGGGCTCTCCGGGTCGCCGTCGCCACCGAGCTCGTGGTCGCCGTCCGCGCCCTGCGCCTCGCCGGTCAGGAGCCTGTCGGCGCCGGCACCAGAGAGCTGTGGGAGCTCGCCGCCGAGCGCCTCGACCCCGACCTGCGCGACCGGCCGCTGCACGCCGACGTCGAGGCGGCCCGCGCCCTCATCGAGGCCTGGGAGGCCGAAACGGCCTGAGCGCCGACCGCGTCGGTCTCCGGCGCGGCCGCTCCTACGACCAAGGTCCCATTGCAACTGCGACCGCGCAAGGCGCAGCATGGTCAGGCACCCCAACCACGCAGAAGGAGGACAGCAATGCGTTCACGACTGACCAAGGCAATGGTGGCTCTGGCTGCCGTCTCGGCCCTCGCCGTGCCCGCGGTGGCTCAGGCCAGCCACGGGTCCGACGACCCGGTCGGGCATGTTCGCCACGAGCATCATCACCGTGGCGACCTGAAGCGACACCACGACCGGCCTGACCGCGATCGCGGCGATCGCCATGACAACGACCGCCACGACAACGATCGCAACGATGACCACGGCGGCGATCGCTGACGCGACCGCCGTACGTGCGCCCGGCGGCGCTGTGGGTTCTCAGTGGGAGCTACCGGCCGAGCTTGTGCCGGTGAGCCCACAGCGCCGCCTGCGTGCGGTCGGTGACCCCGATCGCCGCGAACACGCTCGTGAGATGCGCCTTGACCGTCTTCTCGGAGATCTGAAGGCGGCGGGCGATGAGCTTATTGGGCAGGCCCTCGGCCACGAGGGCCAGCACCTCCTGCTCGCGGGCGCTCAGCTCGGCCTCCGGCCGCCCCTGCCCTCCGGCACGCTCGATGAGCAACTCCTGGGCGGCGCGCGGGGCCAGCGGTGACTCGCCGCGCGCGGCCGCCCGCACACCGCGGATGATCTCCTCCGGCTCGGCGTCCTTGAGCAGATAGCCCAGCGCGCCGGCGTCGAGCGCGCCGAGGATCCGGTCGCGATCCGAGAAGGTGGTGAGGACCACGACCCGCGCCTCGGACCCGGCCTCGTGCAGCGCCCGTGTGGCGTCCAGCCCGTTGAGCTCGGGCATCTCGAGGTCCATCAGCACGACGTCGGGGGAGGTGGCGAGGGCCAGCTCCACCGCCTCCTTGCCGTCGGCGGTGGCTCCCACGACCTCGATGTCCTCGGCACCGGCCAGCAGGCTGGTGAGGGCATCGCGCACGAGCGGGTGATCGTCGGCGATGAGCAGGCGGATCACGGCAACGGCACCTCCAAGCGCACCAGGGTCCCGTGCCCGGGTGACGAGAGCACCGTGAGCCTTCCGCCCGCGTGATCGGCGAGATCGCGCATCAGCCGCAGGCCGAAGTGGTCGCTCTCGCGCGCCTGGTCGGCATCCTCGGGCGAGAACCCGCAACCGTTGTCGACGACGCGCAGGACGACGGCGCGTCCCGGAGTCTCGACCGTGAGGTCGACGGTCGTCGCCTCGCCATGGGTGCGCGCGTTGCGCAGCGCCTCCTGAGCGACGCGATACAGCAGCGCCTCGGTGTCGCCTGGGAGCTCGAGCGGCGCCGGCAGCGACACCGACACCGCGATCCCGGCCGCCCGCAGCGGGGCCACCAGGTCGTCCACCGCGGCGCGCAGGCCTGAGCGCTGCAACGTCGGCGGGTAGATGTCGACCAGCAGCGTGCGCAGCTCGCGGATCGTCTCGCGGGTCTCCGCCGCGCCACGCGCCAGTGCACGGCGGGCCTCGCCACCGTCGGTGTCGGGCACGGCGTTGGCACTGGCGGCCAGCGACAGCGACACCCCGGCCAGGCGCTGGACGGCGCTGTCGTGCAGGTCGGCGGCGATTCGCCGCCGCTCGAGGTCAGAGGCGTCGATGGCCCGGCGCAGCAGCGCCTCGCGCTCGCGCTGGCGGGCCCGCAGCCGGCGCGCCAGCGAGTAGGCGAGCGGGATCTGCACCAGGTAGAGGATGAGAAGCGCCCCCAGCAGGGCCGGCAGCAGGCTCATCCAGCGGCGCTTGCTGGAGGCCGAGATCGTGCTCGCCCGTTCGTAGTCCTCGTAGAGCAGCGGCACGCCGCCGGGCCCGCGGATACCGACGTAGACCTCGACGAGGCGCTTGAAGCCCCGCTCGGTCGTGTTCTCGGCGCGCGCGAGGTCGCTCTCGTCGGCCTGCGTGCCGCCGCCGCGCAGGGTCTGCAGCTCATCTTCGCCCAGCGGGAACCGCTTGCCGATGATCGAGCCGGCATCGGAATAGATGACGCGCCCCGACGCGTCCCAGATCTTGACGCGCACGATCGGCGTGCGTTTGAGGATGCGCGCCCGCACCACGCGGTCCAGCTGGGCCAGCGCGGCGGGGTCCCCCCGCAGCACCTCGGGCGTGATGACCGGCGCGGCGATCCCGCGCCCGGCGAGCTGGGTGACGCCCTTGGCCTGGGTGATCGCATCCGAGGTCGCCGATCGGCGCACGAGGACGAAGGCGGCCACGCCGATCACCACCACCGCCAGCAGGCCGCTGAGGGCGAAGCGGGCGAACAACCGGGTCAGCGACGGGTCGCGTCGACCGGGAGCCGCGACGGCATCCCCGCTGCCCACCGGCCACGTGATGATCGTGTCGCGCGCGGAGGTGACCGCGGCCATCAGCCGTCGTCCCAGTCGATGGGGGAAGCCCCGCGGCGCCGCGAGCGCTCCCGGTGTTCGATGCGGCACAGGGCGGAGACTACCCAGGGCAGGGCGCAGCACGCGCCCATTCGGGCCGGCAGCGAGACGCGGGGGTCTGGCAGCCTCGCTGCCGGCCGAACAGGGGGGTTCACAGCGGCACGGTAAGTGCACGTGGGTCGCCCGCGCAATTGGACCATGGTCGTAGGACCACAGGGAGCGTCTAGGATCGAGAAACGTGAGTGCCCACGCCGAGTCAGACCACGCCGTGCCGGATCGCCGGACGCGGCTGGTGATTCTCGGCATCTGCTCGATGAGCCTGTTCATCGTGGGCATGGACGCCACGATCGTCAACATCGCGCTGCCCGCGATCCACCGGTCGTTTCACTCCAAGCTCTCGGGCCTGCAGTGGACGATCGACGCCTACACGCTGGTCATCGCCAGCCTGCTGATGCTGTCGGGCTCGACAGCGGACCGGCTCGGCCGCCGGCGCATCTTCCAATGCGGGCTGGCCCTGTTCTCCCTCGGGTCGCTGCTCTGCGCGCTGGCCCCCAACCTGGGGACGCTCATCGGAGCGCGGGTCGTCCAAGCCATCGGCGGCTCGATGCTCAACCCGGTGGCGATGTCGATCATCCGCAACGTGTTCGAGGACCCGCGTGAGCGCGCCCAGGCCATCGGCGTGTGGGGCGCGCTGTTCGGCATCAGCATGGCCCTGGGACCCGTGCTGGGCGGCGTGCTCGTCGACTCGGTCGGCTGGCGATCGGTGTTCATTGTCAACCTCCCGGTCGGGATCGCCGCGATCATCCTCACGGCGCTCTACGTCCCCGAGTCCCGGGCCCCCCGCGCGCGTCGCCCCGACCCCGTGGGGCAGGTCCTGGTCATCGTGGCCCTGTCCTCACTCACCTACGCGATCATCCAGGGCCCGGAGGCCGGGTGGCTGTCGGCGCAGACGATTGTGCTCTTCGTCGTCTCGCTCAGCGCGTTCGCCGGTCTGGTGGCCTACGAGCTCCGCCGTCGCGAACCGCTGCTCGAGATGCGCTTCTTCCGCAGCGCGCCCTTCTCGGGCGCCACCGCCATCGCGGTCGCGCTGTTCATGGCCATCGGCGGCTTCCTCTTCCTCAACACTCTCTACCTCCAGAACGTCCGCGGCCTGTCGCCACTGGAGGCCGGGCTCTACACGCTGCCGATGGCCGGAGTGATGATGGTCGTCTCGCCGCTGTGCGGGCGTGCCGTGGGCGCCTTTGGGACGCGCTGGCCGCTGGTGGGCGGCGGCCTCGCCGTCCTGATCAGCGGGCTCATCCTCACCCAGATAACGGCCCACACCTCCTTCGCCGTGCTTGTCGTGGCCTACGTTCTCTTCGGGGCGGGCAACGGGCTCATCAATCCGCCGATCACCAACACCGCCATCTCCGGGATGCCGCCGTCACAGGCGGGGGTCGCGGCCGCCGTGGCCTCCACCGGCCGCCAGGTCGGCGTCACGCTCGGCGTGGCCGTGCTGGGGTCGCTCGCCGCCGGCGGCGTCGTGGCCGTCGGCCCCGGGTTCGCCGCCGCCACCCACGTGAGCTGGTGGATCGTCGTCGGCCTGGGTGCCCTCACCCTGGTGCTCGGCTTTGTCACGACAACCTCGTGGGCCCTCGGGACCGCGGGACGGGTCGCTGACCAGTTCCGCGACGCCGACGCGCCTCGCGCGCCCGGCAGCCCGGCGGCACGCGACACCGCTCGCGTCGTCGCGGGGTAGCGCGCCGAGCCGGCCGCTAGCGTGGCAGCCGCAATGGAGCTCGTCCCCGACCGCGCCCACGTCGAGCTACGCCCCGACCGCGACGGGGGCCACACCGTCGTCCTCTCGTTCCCCTACGACCGCGCGCTCGTGGAGCTGTGCCGGACGATCCCCCACCGCCGCTTTGACTGGGACCGCCGCGAGTGGTTCGCGCCGGCCACCGACTGGGCGGCGATGAAAGTCACCGCGGCGCTCGAGCGCTTCCCGGAGCTGACGCCGAGCCGTGAAGTGGCGGAATGGCTGGTCTCTGTCAAGCAGCGATGGATCGGGTCGGTGAGCACCGTGCGCTATGACGGTCGCGGATGGCTGGTGCTCAAGACGCTCGCCGGTCCGGTGCCAGAGCCGCTGCTCAAAGACGCGATCGAGCATGAGGGGCGGCTGCTGACCCCACTGACCCTCCAGGCCGCGCAGGCCCTCCGCGAGCAGCGGTCGGCGCACCTGGATATCGCCGCCGAGCGCTGCCTGCAGGTGGTGGAGCACGGTGGTGATCCGCCCCCGGCGCGGTTGGTCTACGTGCGGGGCACCGACGGCGAGGAGCTGCGCCTGGAGGTCCTGTGGGACCCCGACGTCGGACTTGGCTTCGCGGAGCTGCCCGGCGCCAACGGGACCCGCTCGGTCCCGCTGGATCCGTGGCTCGCCGAGGCGCTGGACGCGTTCATCGCGCGCCACGGCGTGACCGTGGAGGGCGAGGCGGTGCAGGTGCTGGCGCGCCTGCTGGACGAGCACCGCGACGCCGCCGATGCCGTCCGGCGCTCGCGCGCCACCGAGGCCGAGCCGATCGAAGACATCGCCGCCGTGCTCGGAGGCGAGCCCACGCCGTTTCAATGGGCGGCGGTCCGCTACGCGCTCGATGCGCGCGGGACGTTCTTGGCCGATGAGCAGGGCCTGGGCAAGACCGTCGAGGCGCTGACCGCCCTGGAGGCCGACAGCGCCTACCCGGCCGTCGTCGTCTGTCCGGCCTCGATGAAACTCGGATGGGAGCGCGAGACCCAGCGCTGGCTACCGCACCGGTCGGTCACAGTCGTCCAGGGCCGCGGCCGGGTGCCGGCGAGGGCCGACATCACGATCGTGAACTACGAGGTGGTGGCGGCCCAGTTCGGCGCGCTCACTCGCGACCGGCCGCGGAGCCTGGTCGTCGACGAGTCGCATTACTGCAAGAACCCGCAGGCCAAGCGCACCCAGGCGGTGCGCCGGCTGGCGGCGGCGGTCCGGCCCGGCGGGCTGCGCCTGGCGCTGAGCGGCACCCCAGTGCTCAACCACGCCGAGGAGCTCATCGCGCAGCTGCGCATCATCGGGCGCATGGAGGAGTTCGGATCGGGCGCCAGCTTCGCCCGCCAGTTCCGCGGCATGGTCTCCGAGGAGCGGCTGCACTGGCACATGCGCCGCGCCTGCTTCGTGCGCCGGCTCAAGGCCGAGGTCCTGCCCCAGCTGCCGGCCAAGCGCCAGGTTGTCATCCCGGTGGCGCTGACCAACGAGGGCGAGTACCGGCTGGCCGAGCGCGACGTGATCGCCTGGCTGCGCTCCCAGCCTCTGGACCTCTCCGAGCTCAACGCCAAGATCGCCGCCACCCTGCGGGCCCAGCGGCTGGCCCAGTTGGGGACCCTGCAGCGGCTGGCCGCCCGCGGCAAGCTCGGGGCGGCGCTGGCCTGGATCGAGGATTTCCTCGCTTCTGAGGAGCCGCTGGTCGTGTTTGCGCGGCACGTCGAGGTCCAGCGAGCGCTGCTGGACCGCTTCCCGCAGGCGCTGCACCTCCTCGGCGACGACTCGCTGGAGCAGCGCGAGGCGGCCATCGGCGCCTTCCAGGACGCCGGCGGGCCGCGCCTGATCGTCTGCGCGACGCGGGTGGCCGCCCAGGGGATCACGCTCACGCGGGCCTCCAACGTCGCGTTCCTGGAGCTCGAGTGGACGCCGGCCATCCACGACCAGGCCGAGGACCGCTGTCATCGCATCGGCCAGCGCGACGCCGTCACCGCCTGGTACCTGCTGGCCGCCAACACGATCGACGAGACTATGGCCCGCCTCATCCAGCGCAAGCGCGCCACCGTCGCCGCGGTCACCGACGGGCGCGCCGTCGACGACGACGGACTGGTCGAGGGCGTGGTCCGCGAGCTGCGCGAGGGCCGCCCGTTCACCCATCTGCGCGCGGTAGGGTGACTGTTGCCCCATGCCCGCCGCCCCGCATGCACCGACGCGCGCGCCCAACGTACACCCCGCGTGCCGCAACGTACCGAACACCAACGACAACGGGTTCGAGGAGCTCTGCCACCTCGTCGCCGCTGAGGATCCCGACACCGCCCTCTGCGGCAAAGACGTCACCGGCTACCCGTGGAACCCGCCGTGGCCGCGCTGCGAGGCCTGCCTCGCGGTGGCTCGCGGCGAGCAGAACTGACTCAGCTGCTCGTGGCGCGGCGATAGCGGGCCACGGCCAAAGGCGCGAACACCGCCAGGATCACCAGCGCCCACACCACCGCGCCCCACACGTAGTTGTTGGCCGGCGTCCCGATCCACAGCGAGCGCATGGCGTTGACGATGATCGTGAACGGGTTGACGTTGGCGAAGGTCTGCAGCGGCTCCGCCATGCTCGACGTGGGCACGAACGCGGAGGAGATGAAGGTGAGGGGAAAGATGGCGAGGAAGCCGATCGAGTTGGCCGACTCCGGGGTCGTGGCCACGAGGCCGACGAGCGCGAACACCCAGCTGAAGGCGTAGCCGACGAGCAGGAGCAAGGCGAAGCCGCCGATGATGTGCAGCACCGGGGCGTTGAAGGCGAAGCCGATGATCACCCCGGTGATCACCAGCACGCACACCGAGAGGAAGTTGGTGACGATGTCTGCCAGCGTCCGGCCGGCCAGCACTGCCGGCCGCGCCATCGGCAACGAGCGAAAGCGGTCGATCAGGCCCTTGTGCACGTCCTCGTTGAGGCCGATGGCGGTGACGAACCCGCCGAAGGCGATGTTCTGCACGATGATGCCCGGGATCAGGTAGTCCACGTACGGGACGCCCCCGGTGTTGATCGCGCCGCCGAACACGTAGCGGAACAGCAGCACGAACATGATCGGCTGCACCGTGAAGGCGATCAGCAACTCGGGCTTGCGCGGCAGCCGGATGAGGTTGCGCTCGGCGATGATCATGGTGTCGGT
>DASXCN010000402.1:0-4495 GCA_036491155.1 Solirubrobacteraceae bacterium
ACGCCGCCGTTCGGCCGGATCCAGGAAGGCGGCCAGGATCTTGCCCGAGGCGCCCCGCTCCATGGGCCCGCGGCGAAACAGGGTGTAGGAAAGCCGGACCGAGTGGCGCTCGGTCTCCACCACGTGCAGCACCATCGCCTCCAGCCCGCACGGCGCGGTGAGGATCACGGTCTCCCCCACCTGCTCGCAGAGGTCCTGCATCACCGCCGCCGCCGGCTCGACGAGTCGCTCGCGCAGCCCCGCCTCGGCGGTGCGGCCGAGGGCGACGAGCCGTGTCCCGAGGGCGACGGTGCTGTCGGGCCCGCGGGAGACGAGGTCATGCTGCTCGAGCTCGGCCAGCAGCCGGTAGGCGGTGCTGGTCGGCATCCCGGTGTCAGTGGCGAGCTCGGCCACGGTCGGCCCGGCCGGCCGGCGGCCGATGTGGTGCAGCAGCTCGACCGCACGCTCCAGCGCCCCGGACGGCATGGCTCAGGCCCCGGACGGCATGGCTCAGGTCCTGGGGGGCATGGCTCAGATCCCGGGTGGCTCGTGCTCGGACAGCGCCGGGCGCGCGCCGGCGACACGGGCCACGCGCACTGCCAGCCCTCCATCGCCGACGAGACGGGCCAGACCCTCGGCGTCGGCGTTCCACTCGGTCTCGTCGGTGAGGGTCCCGGCGTACTCGCGCACCAGCGAGTAGGCGCGGGCGGTGCCGCCGCCCAGCCGGTCGGGACCGCCGCGCAGGTCCACCGCCTGGGCGGCGATGATGAGCTCGAGGGCGACGAGCCGGTGGACGAGGCCGACCAGCGATGAGGTCGTGCTGACGGCCAGCGGCGCCATCGACGCGTGATCCTCGACCCCTTCGGCGAGCTGGCCGCGGTAGTCCAGCGAGACCGGGTTGGCCATGAACCGCGCCTCCGAGGCCAGCGCTGCGAACGACCGCCCCAGCGGCCGCAGGCCGCCCGTCGGCCCCTCGCCCTGGGCCAGGCCCGTGGGCAGGCCGGAGAAGTGCTGCCACAGGAGCTTCTGTATCCGCTCGTTGGCCACCTGGGCGGCGTGGGCGATGCCGAGTCGGATGTAGTCGAAGGCCATCGCCAGCGAGGTCACGTCGAAGTTGCCCACGGAGACGATGGCGCCCTCGTCGACGAGGACGAGCGGATTGTCCGCGGCGGAGTTGAGCTCGATCTCCATCAGCCCGCGCGCCACCGACAGGGCGTCATAGACAGCCCCGTGGGTCTGGGGCACGCAGCGGATCGACAGCGGGTCCTGGAGGTTTCGGGCGGCGCCGGGGCGCCACAGCGCCGAGTCCTCCAAGAGATCACGCAGGCGCGACATGGCCGTCTCCAGCCCGCTGTGAGGGCGGGCGCGCGCCGCGGCGGGATGGATCACCGAGAGGTTCGCCGCGAAGGCCTCGAAGCTCAGCGCGGCGGCGATCTGCATGCTGTCGATGAGGTCGGCCGCGTCCACCAGAACCAGGGATCCGCGACCGATCGTGACCCCGTTGGCGGAGATCAGCCCGAGCGCCTCCTTGGGCCCGAGCGCGACCGGTTCCAGGCCGGCACGTGCCAGCGCCTGGGCTCCTGAGAAGGTCTCGCCCTCGAACTCCGCCCACCCGCGCCCGATCAGGACCTTGCCGATGTCGGCCATCTCCGACAGGTCGCCCTGGCCCACGGACCCCACCATCCGGACCACCGGATGGATCCCGCGGTTGAGCAGGGCGACGAGCGCCTCGATGAGCTCACGCCGAACGCCGACCCCCGCCTTGAGCATGCCGTTGACACGCGAGAGGATCATCGCCCGGACGACGTCGGTGGCCAGGGGGCGGCCGTAGGACGCGACCTGGTCGGCGACGGTGGCGAACGAGAACGCGCCGATCTCCTCGAGCGGTATGTGGTGGCGCGACAGCGACCCCAGGCCGGTGTTGAGCCCGTAGACCATCTCGCCGCTGGCCAGTACCCGGTCGACGACGTCGCGCGCGGCCCGCACCCGCACCAGTGCCGTCTCGTCGAGCTCCACCCGCGCCCGGCCGCGGGCGACGGCGAGCACGTCGTCGACAGTGAGCCCATCACCGGAGAGCACGATCATCTCGTTAGTTGAGAACGCCGTCACGAGTTGCGGCCAAGTGTATCCTGGATTGATCTCAGTGAGCGAGAAGATCTTGGGGCGCATCCTCCGGCCGGACGGCACCGCCCACCGGGCCGGCGTGACCGTCGCCGACGGGCGGATCGTCGAGACCGGTCCCGCGGAGCGGGTGGGTCCGGATTCCACGGGCGCGGTCGACTACGGGGACGCGCTCATGCTCCCGGGTGCCGTGGACGTCCACGTCCACACCCGCAGCTACGCCGAAGAGGGCATCGAGCGCTGCACACGCGCCGCGGCGGCCGGTGGGGTGACCACAATCGTCGACATGCCCTATGACGCCTCGGGGCCGGTCGACTCGCTGGCCGCATTCGGAGTGAAGGTCGACGACGTCCGGCGCGAGGCCGTCATCGATGTGGCGCTGTGGGCCACCGTGCCGCCCCGCGGTCCCATCGAGGAGGTGCAGGACCTCGTCGACGCGGGCGCCGCGGCGTTCAAGCTCTCCACCTTCGAAACCCACCCGGAGCGCTTCCCGCGCATCCCCGACGCCCAGCTCCTGCGCGCGTTCTCCGCGATCGCCCGGGCCGGAGGGCTGGCCGGGGTCCACGCCGAGAACGACGAGATCGTTCGCGCCGGGATCGCCGCCGAGCAGGCCGCGGGCCACGGGGCCGATCCGCTGGCCCACGCCCGCTCGCGACCACCGGTGGCCGAGCACGAGGCCATCGCCCGCTGCCTGGAGCTGGCGCGGGCCACCGGGGTCCGGCTCCATGTCTGTCACGTGTCGACGCCGCGCGGCGTCGAGCTGGTGGCGGCCGCCCGCCGCGCCGGCGTCGACGTCAGCGCGGAGACGTGCCCGCACTACCTGCTCCTCGACGAGTCCGAGCTGCAACAGCGCGGCGGCGAGGCCAAGATCAACCCGCCGCTTCGCGAGGCCTCCCTGCCGGCGGCCGGCCTCGATCTCATCTCGTCAGACCACGTTGGCTGGCCGCCCGAGCGCAAGCACGGGCCCGACATCTTCGCCCTTTCCTCGGGGGCGCCCGGAGTGGAGCTCATCGTCCCGCTCGTCCATGATGCGCTGGGCGCCGCCGCGCTGGTCCGGCTGGTGAGCGAGGGCCCGGCGCGCCGGTTTGGCCTGTGGCCGCGCAAGGGCTCACTGCAGCCCGGGGCCGACGCCGACCTGCTGGTCCTCGACCCCGACGCCGAGTGGGAGATCGACCCGGCCCATCTGATCACGGCGGCCGGTTGGAGCCCGTACAGCGGCCGGCGGGTGAAGGGCCGCGTGATCGCTGCCTACAGCCGCGGGCGCCTGGTGTGGGACGGGGAGCGTGTCCTCGGCGCGCCCGGTGACGGCGCCTTCGTGCCCGCCGCCACAGCGTCGGCGGCGACGGCGGACACGGCCCGAGCGATGGCGGGTGCGGCCGGTGCCTAGCCACGCCCCGGCCCCGTTGCGCTGCCGCGGCTGGCGCCAGGAGGCGATCCTGCGCCTGCTGGAGAACAACCTCGCCATCGCCGAGGATCCGGACAACCTCGTCGTCTACGCGGCGCACGCCAAGGCGGCGCGCGATCACGAGAGCCTGCGCGGGATCGTCGCCGCGCTCACCCGCCTGCGCGACGGCGAGACCCTCGTCGTGCAGTCGGGTAAGCCGATCGCGGTCCTCCCCACCGGCCCGCGCAGCCCGGCCGTGCTGCTGGCCAACGGCAACCTCGTCGGGCGCTGGGCCACCCCCGAGGTCTTCTATGACCTGGAGCGCCGCAACCTCATTGCGTGGGGCGGCCTGACCGCGGGCTGCTGGCAGTACATCGGATCCCAGGGCGTGCTCCAGGGCACCTACGAGACGTTCGCCCAGGTGGCGCGTGAGCACTTCGGGGGCTCGCTGCGCGGGCGCCTGGTGGTGAGCGCCGGGCTCGGCGGCATGGGCTCCGCGCAGCCGGTGGCGATCAGCCGCATGCTCGGCGGGGTGAGCCTCGTCGCCGAGGTCGACGGCGACAAGGCGCTGCGCCGCCATGCGGCGGGCACCGTCGACCTCGTCGCCCGCACCGTGGACGAGGCCCTCGACGCCGCGCTGGCGGCGCGCGAGGCCGGCGACCCGACCGCGATCGCCGTGGTGGCCAACGCGGCCGACCTCCTCGACGGCCTGCTCGAGCGCGAGGTCACGCCGGACGTCGTCACCGACCTCACCGCCGCGCACGACCTCCGCGCCGGCTACATCCCGGCCGGGATGAGCCTCGATGAGGTGCGAGCGCTGCGCCGCGGCGACCCCGGCAAGCTCGAGTCGCTGGCGCTGGCCACCATGGTCCGCCACGTGCGGGCCATGCTGGCCCTGCGCGACCGCGGCGCCGTGGTCTTCGACTACGGCAACAACATCCGCCCCCACGCCGCCGGCGGAGGCGCGAGCGAGGCGCTGACCATCGACATCTTCACCGCCCGCTACATCCG
>DASXCN010000403.1:0-2119 GCA_036491155.1 Solirubrobacteraceae bacterium
GATGACGATCGGCTTGCCGTACTTGGTGGCCAGCGCGTCCACGTTGGATCGCATCTGGTTCAGCTGCCCGTGGAAGAACGGGTAGTAGGAGAGGCCGATCACGTCGAAGGGCACCCCGCCCGAGACCATGTGGTCGAAGAAGCGGGTGCTGTCGGCGTTGTTGCCGCCCTCGTCGAAGTGGAGCATCACCTGCAGCTTGTGGCCTGACGGATTGGCCTCGCGTGCGCCCGCCACGCCTGCCTTGAGCAGCGTCACCAGGTTGTTCCAGCCGGTATCCGCCGTCCAGTCCACCTGGCCCACCGGCCACAGGATCCCGTTGCGGATCTCGTTGCCGATGGAGACCGTGTCCACGGGGGTCCCCTGCGCCGCGAAGGCATGGATGACTGAGCGGGTGTAGCTCTGCATCGTGTCGGTGAGCTGGGCCAGGTCCTGGCCCTGCCACGCCGCGGGGATGTCCTGGTGCTGGGGGTCGGCCCAGAAGTCCGAGTACATGATGTCCAGGTAGAGCTTGTCTCCAGCCGCCCTGATCCGCTGAGCCATCTTCAGGTCCGAGGCCAGATTGCTGTAGCCGGGCGGCGGGTCCACCCACAGGCGCAGGCGGACGTAGTTCACCCCGTGCCGGTTGAGGATCGACAGCGCCGATCCCGGGGTCCCGCCGTCGGTGAACCGCGCGCCCGCGGCCTCCTCCTGGGGCTCGAAGGAGAGGTCGGCGCCGCGGTCGGGGATGGCGCTTGATGGCGTCGCAGAGAACGTGCGGAACTCCCCGATGCAGGGCGGCGTCCCGTCGTTGTCGGTGACGTCGATCTTCACGTACCGCGCACGCACCGTGCCGTGCAGCGGCCAGTACTCCGGGGTGTTGGCGTCGGGCGTCTGCTGCTGCAGATCGGGGACCGGGGCCAGCGCATTGGGGTCGGTGCCGGCACTGATGTTCACCAGCGCCGTCGTCGCGCCCGCGCCCAGCGTGAGCCCGAAGCCGTTGAGCGTGCGCACGCTGCCCAGGTCCACGGTGAGGTTGCCGGTCCACTGCGACGAGCACCACTGGGTGGTGGCGTCGCCGTCGATGGCGTTGGACGCGGGCGAGCCCGAGGCCTCCGTCGACGCCGTCGCGGTGCCGCCGAGCGCGACGTTGAGCGCGGTGGTGTAGGGGCGCGCGGAAGGTGTGTCGTGCCGGACCAGGTGACGCACCCGATGGCGGGGCGACCTGCGGGCCGGCTTGTGGGCCGCCCTGTGCGCGGCTCCCCACGAGGTCTGCGCGGCGGCCTCGCCCACCGCGCCCGCGCACGCGAGCGCACAGCCCAACGTCAACGCCATGACCAGACGCCGAATACGGTCAGACATCGTTCTCCCTCCTGCTCCGGGCGCCCCGCTTGTGAGCGCTAACACGGTTCCGTGCGCTCAGGGTACCCGTCGCCCCCGGCCGGCTAACGCGCGCGCGTCAGTCCAAGTGGAAGATCTCCTCAAGCGGTCGCAGGCGCGCCTCGGCGATCGCCACCCGGGCCGCGGCCTGCCCGCACACCCCGTGCACCCCTCCGCCGGGGAAGGTCGCGGCGCTACCCAGGTACAGCCCGCGCACCGGCGTGCGGTAGGGGATGAGCGCCGGCCGCGGGCGAAACAGGAGCTGGCCGGCGGCGTAGCTCCCGCCACCGACATCGCCGTCGATCAGGTTCTCGTCGCGGGCCTGCAGGTCCGCGGGCCCCATGACATGCCGGGCCAGGATGAGGTCGCGGAACCCCGGAGCGAAGCGCTCGACCTGGGCCTCCATGCGCTCGACATGCGCTTCGGGCGACCCTGCCCGGTCGAGCCCCGCCTGGCCGCGGGTGTAGGCCCAGGCGGTGTGCTTGCCCGCCGGGGCACGGCTGGGATCGGCGACCGTCTGCTGGCCCAGCAGTAGGAACGGCCTCTCCGGCAGGGGGGCGGCGGGACCGGGGCTCGGCCGGCCGACGCCGGTGACCGCCCGGGCGGCCGCCACCAGCTCGTCCTCGCCGCCGCCGACATGGACGGTGCCGGCGGCGCGCGCCGCGGCGTCGGTCCACGGGATCGGCCCGTCGAGCGCCCAGTCGACCTTGAGGGTGGCCGGGCCGTACCGGTAGCTGGCCAACGACCGGGCGTAGCGCCCCGG
>DASXCN010000404.1:0-1519 GCA_036491155.1 Solirubrobacteraceae bacterium
ACAGGCTCACCTCGCCCATCACCATCCCGAGCTCCTGGGGGCGCTAGGCCTCGAGGTGGTGCAGCAGATGGTCGAGGAACGTCCGGGGGCCGTCAACGCCTGATGCGGGCGGCGTAACTGCCGCCCGCCAGGCGCTGACGACGGGGCGCACCGGCCCGGCCGGGCCGCTGATGACCCATGCCCCGCGCCGGGTATCGTCGGCGCCATGACCGTCCTCACGACGAGCGTCGTCGGCAGCTATCCGCAGCCGGCGTGGCTCATCGACCGCGAGGCCCTGGGCTCGCACTCGGTCCCGCGCGTCCGCGTGGCCTCGGCCTGGCGCGTGCCCGAGCCATTCCTGGAGGAGGCCCAGGACGACGCCACGCGACTGGCCGTCCGCGACATGGAGCGCGCGGGCATCGACACCATCACCGACGGCGAGATGCGGCGCGAGAGCTACTCCAACCGCTTCGCCACCGCGCTGGACGGCATCGACGCCGAGCACCCAGCGACGATCCGCACCCGCTCAGGCGATGACCGCCAGGTGCCTCGGGTGGTCGGCCCGGTGCGCTGGCGCCGCCCGGTCGAGGCCCGCGACGTCGCCTTCCTGCGCGCCCACACCGATCGCGCCATCAAGATCACGCTGCCGGGCCCCTTCACGATGGCCCAGCAGGCGGCCAACGAGGCCTACGACGACATCGATGAGCTCGTCATGGACCTCGCCGCTGCCGTCAACCAGGAGGCGCACGCGCTCCAGGAGGCCGGCGCGGACGTCATCCAACTCGACGAGCCGTGGCTGCGCAACGATCCCGAGGGGGCACGTCGCATCGCCGTCCGCGCGATCGATGCCGCGCTGGAGGGCGTGCAGGCGACGACCGCGGTGCACCTGTGCTTCGGGTACGCGGCCCTGATCGGTGCCAAGGACCGCCACCGCTACGAGTTCCTGGGCGAGCTCGCCGACTGTGGGGCAGATCAGATCTCGGTGGAGGCGGCGCAGCCCAAGCTCGACCTCGGCCAGCTGGCCGAACTCTCAGGGAAAACGATCCTCGTCGGGGTGCTGGACCTCGGCGACCCCGAGCCCGAGACCGCTCACGTGGTGGCCCAGCGCATCCGTGCCGCGCTGGCCCACGTGCCCGCGCAGCGGCTGGTCCCGGCGCCCGACTGTGGCATGAAGTACCTCCCGCGCCCGCTGGCCTTCGCCAAGCTGCAGACCCTCGCCGCCGGCACGGCACTGGTCAACGCGGAGATCGCAGACCGGGCTCGATAGCGTCGGGCGACATCGGAATCCACCCCGTTCGGGCGATCGGAACGCGGCGGCGATGTCAGCTCAGAGCAGGGCTTTACCCAGGTTGGCAACGTTGTGGAAACGGTTTGCCAACGTGCCAATGACAGCTTTCTGGTGCGTGGCCAACCGGGGGCCGCGGACCACGAGCAAGCAGCGGCGCTCCACCAGGATTGCCGTCCAAGCCAAAGGCCGTCGCAAAGGATTCATGACGAACCCGAACGGAGAGCACAGCAGGATCGCCTTTTGTGAGTGCGG
>DASXCN010000405.1:0-2915 GCA_036491155.1 Solirubrobacteraceae bacterium
CGCCGAGCAGCTCGTCGTGAGCCCGCACACCGTCCACCGCCATGTGGCCAACATCCGGACCAAGCTGGGGTCCGGATCGCGCGCCGCGGCGGTCGCGGAGGCCGCGCGGACCGGGCTGCTCTGATCCCTGGCCCGAACGGGTTATCGTGGCGAGATGGCCGGGATGGGCGATGCGCGCGGCCGGGTGCGCCCGTACGGTCGACGCATGACCGACACGACCATCACACCACCGCCCACACGAACCATCACACCCTCGCCCACCCGGCTCTGGAGCCGCGCCTTCGCCGTCATCTACGAGCCGTCCCTATGGATCGGAGAGGTGAGCGGCATGCGCCGCCGCCGCCGCGACCTGTTGGGCTCCGCCACGGGACGGACCCTCGAGATCGGCGGCGGCACCGGCCTGAACCTGGCCCACTACCCCGCCGAGCTGCCCGAACTGATCGTGGCCGAGCCCGAGCCCACGATGCGCCGGCGCCTCGAGAAGCGCGTGGCGAGCGCCGGCGCCCGGGTGCGCGTCCTGGACGCGCCGGCCGAGCGGCTGCCGCTGGCTGACGACTCGATCGACACGGTGGTCTCGACGCTCGTGCTCTGCACGGTGGATGACCCGGCCGCGGCGCTGAGTGAGATCGTGCGCGTCCTGCGCCCGGGAGGACAGCTGCTGTTCATCGAGCACGTCCGCTCCCACTCCCGGGCGCTCGCCTGGTGTCAGGACCGACTGGCGGGCGGCTGGCGGCGGTTTGCCGAGGGGTGTCACTGCAACCGCCCGACGGCCCGGCTGATAGCGGCCAGCGGCCTCAGCGTCGAGGCGCGCGACGCCACGTGGCGCGCGATGCCGCCGATCGTCCGGCCCCTGATCACGGGCCGGGCCACGAGCGGTGCGCAGCCCGTGGGGTAAAAGCACCCCGCGACGCAAACTAAGCACGCATACGGCACTTCAGATGACACACGTCCCGCCCTGGCGGCTATGCACTCCGTGTTCGATAGCCGTCGGTGACGTGTGAACCGGCGGGCCGCCCCGGACCCGCCAATAGAATGCGGCCGCCTCGGCCCGACCCCGGGCCGACGATGTTCTTGCGAAGAGGAGAGTGGTCGTGAGAGTGGTTCGCATCCTGGCCGTGGCGGCCGTGGTCGCCGGCGTGCTGTCGACGGCGGCGATCGCCGTGGGCCGCGGGCAGCACATGTCCGTGTACGCCCCGGCCAACCGGTGCTTTGCGCTGCGCGCCGCCGGGGGGACGTTCGTGGCGGCGCGCGGAGCGTCTTACGCGGCGTCGGCGCAGAGTCGGGCGCGGGCCACCGCGTTCTATCTCAAGCCGACCGGCCTGGGGACCTACATGCTCTATGACCGCGGCGCCCGCCTGATGAGCGCTGACGGGGGCGCGATCGTGGCTCGGGTCGCCACCGCCGGCCCGGCGACGGAGTTCGCGCTCACCGCCGTCGGCTCGGGGTCTCAGTTCACTCTGCGCGCCACCGCCCGCCACCGCCGCATCCTCGTCGCGGCGGGCCGTGGCCCGCTGGCGCTGGGCAGCGGGAGCGGCACGCCGCTGGCGTTCGTGGACCGTGGCGGCTGCATCCCCTTCCCCGAGGCCGGGGTGGACGCCACCGTTCACCGGCCGGCCACGGTGGTCAAGCACGGGCGGATCTTCGGGTTCATCGACGACCACGTGCACATCACCGGCAACATGCGCGCCGGCGGCGACGTCATCTCCGGAGAGCCGTATGACCGGTTCGGGATCCCCACGGCGCTCGGCCAGGACGCCAAGATCCACGGCGCCGACGGCAAGCTGGACGTCACCGGAAATCTCCTGCGCACCGGCCTGCCCATCGGCGCCCACGACACCCACGGGTGGCCGAGCTTCAAGGGATGGCCGACCTACAACTCGATGACCCACCAGCAGGCCTACTACGTGTGGCTCGAGCGCGCCTGGCGCGCCGGTATGCGCATGGTCGTGGCCCAGACCGCCGACGACGCGCCGCTGTGCCGGCTCGAGCCGCGGCGGCGGACCCGAACCTGCTCAGAGACGTCCTCGATCCTCGCGCAGATCCGCACCCTGAAGGGGTTGCAGGACTACGTCGACGCCCAGAGCGGCGGACCCGGCAAGGGCTGGTTCCGGCTGGTCTACAGCCCGGCCCAGGCGCGGAAGGTGATGCGCGCGGGCAAGCTGGCGGTGATGATCGGGATCGAGTCCTCGGACCTGTTCGGGTGCAGCGAGACCGACGGCAGGCCGGGGTGCACCCGCGGGCAGATCAACCGCGGGCTGGCGATGTACAAGCGCCTGGGCGTGCGCGGCATGTTCGTCGCGCATTGGGTCAACAACGCCTTCTCGGGCGCGGCGCTCGAGGGCGGGACCAAGGGGGTGTTCATCAACATTCTCAACCGCTTCCAGACCGGCAGCTACTTCCAGACCTCGGCCTGTCCGGGCACGGGCCAGGGCGAGACGGTGACCACGCTCAGCCCATCGCTGCTCAAGGCGCTGGCCTCGTTCTTCCCGGCGGCGGCACCGATCGCCAACGACCCGATGCCCACCTACCCCAGCGGCCTGCAATGCAACGCGAACGGGCTGACCTCGCTGGGGCGCTACCTAATCAAGCGCATGATGGCCGAGCACCTGTTGATCGAGGTCGACCACCTCTCAGAGCGCGCCCGGGACACGGTCCTGGCCATAGCCGCGCAGGCCCACTACCCACTCGTCTCCAGCCACAACGGCACCGGCGGCGAGTGGACGCCGGCGGAGCTGCACCAGCTCTACAAGCTCGGCGGATTCGCGGCGGTCACGCCCGACGTGGCACCGGCGCTGGCCCAGAAGATCCTCACCATGGCGGGCAACGACAAGCCCGCCAACGGATTCGTCGGCGTCGGGCTGGGCACCGACACCAACGGCTTCAGCTCGCTGCCCGGACCCCGGTCCGACGCCAAG
>DASXCN010000406.1:0-3145 GCA_036491155.1 Solirubrobacteraceae bacterium
CCCTGCGCCTTCTCGCGGTTGACCTGTGACCACTTGCTGCGCGCCCCGCGAGGCGTGAAGCGCTGCAGGAAGTAGGTGTCGTCGAGCGGGCGGCGCACCGCGTCGATCCAGCCGAAGCAGATCGCGGTGTCCAGTACCTCGGGGTAGTGGACCGTTGTGACGCCTGACCCCTTCTTGGCGATCTTTACCCACGCGTCGGCCGCACTGGCGTGATGCTCCTGGAGCCAGCGCTCCCAGTGAGCGTCGTCGGGGCACTCGACGACGTTGAGCTCCTCGACTCCGATGGCGGTGGGCTTGGCGGGCACGTGGCGATGGTGACAGGCGACGAGCACGTGGCACCCGCTATAGTCGGCGCCCGCCCAGCGATGGGCGTTTTTCTATGGCTGAGCAAGCACGCCTATACGACCTGATGCTGGTCCTCTCGACCACTGCCGAGGACGAGCGCCGCGCCAAGATCCTCGCCGACGTCGAGTCGCAGATCACGAGCGGCGGGGGCGCCGTGGAGCGCAACGACGACTGGCACAGCCGCCCGCTGGCCTACGAGATCAACCACCAGGCCGAGGGCGAGTACCACCTGTTCCAGTTCACGGGCCCGACGGCCCTGCTGGAGGGCATCAATCACACGCTGCGCATCGACGACGCGGTGCTGCGCTTCCGGATCATCCGGGTCCTCCCGGGAACGCCCCCGGCGCCCGACACGGCTCCGCCGGTGGTGGCGGGTACGGCCGCCCCGGCCGCTTCGGCCGCTTCGGCTGCGCCGGCGGCTCCGGCGCCTGCCGCCGCCGTGCCCGCCGAGGCCTAGTCCGTCTGCACACCCGCTGCCGGCGCGTCTGGCGTTCGGTGGCGCCTGATCCCGCGCGGCGTCGGCCCCCGACGCGGCGGCTGATCCCACGCGGCATCCAGATCTGTGACGAAAGCATCACGAAACGCACGCCGTGTGCCGGGAGAGCAAGGTTTCCGCCAAATTCCGGCGAGCGCGGCAGGGTGCCGTCTGGCACGGCCATAGACTCGACTCGAGCTTTGACAACAGGCTTTGGGAAAGGAGCCACAACATGGCTGGCGCCAACATCAACCGGGTGATCATCACCGGCAACCTCACGCGAGACCCCGAGATTCGCTCGACCGGATCGGGCAACAACGTGTGCTCGCTGCGCGTGGCCTGCAACGGCCGACGCCGCAATCCGCAGACCACCGAGTGGGAGGACGCGCCCAACTACTTCGACGTCTCGGTGTGGGGCGCGCAGGGCGAGAACTGCCACCGCTACCTCTCCAAGGGACGCCCGATCGCGGTCGACGGCCGCCTGCAGTGGCGCGAGTGGACCGACAAGGAGGGCAACAAGCGTCAGTCTGTTGATATCGTCGCTGACTCCGTGCAGTTCCTCGGTAGTCGCGACGACGCCGGTAACGGAAACGGGTTCTCCTCCAGCTCCAACGCTCAGGAGAGCGACGTTCCGATTGACACCGGTGACTTCGAGCGCACGCCGGTCGGCGCCTCCGGCGGCGACGAGGACATCCCCTTCTAGAGGCAGTTCCCCAACAATCACGCTAGGCTGAACTCCGTGGCAAAGCAACGCAGACGACCGGTGCGCCGGCGCGACCGTAAGGGCGGGACGACTTCGACCCGCCGCAAGTCGTGTCCGTACTGCCGGGACAAGGTGGAGCAGGTGGACTACAAGGACATGTCCATGCTGCGCCGGTTCATCTCCGATCGCGGCAAAATCCGCTCGCGGCGGATCACCGGAGCGTGCCGTCGGCACCAGAGCCAGGTGGCCCGCGCGGTCAAGCGCGCCCGGGAGCTTGCGTTGCTTCCCTACGTTGCCGAAGGCAGCGGAGACCACCGCGGCGGTCGCGGCGATCGCGACCGCGACCGGGATCGCGACCGCTAGAGGCGGAGACGTCGGTGCCGCAGGCAATCTTGCTCCAGGACGTCGAGCAGCTCGGTGAGCGCGGGAAGGTGGTCGACGTGTCGGCCGGGTACCTGCGCAACTACCTGCAGCCGCGCAAGCTCGCCGAACCGGCCACCGCCTCGTCGATCAGGGTGGCGCAGCGCCGACAGGAGGACGCTGAGCGCGCCGTGCGCGAAGCCGAGGAGCGCGCTCGCGAGGGCGCGGCCGTCCTCGGACGCACCGTCCTGACCATCCCGCAGCAGGCGGGCGACGACGGTCGGCTGTTCGGGTCGGTGACAACCCAGGACATCGCCGATGCCATCAGGGACGCGCGCGGGATCAAGCTCGATCGCCGCAAGATCCACCTCGAGGAGCCGATCCGGAACATCGGCACCTACATGGTGGTGGTCGAGATCGCCGACGAAGTAACGGCGGCGGTCAAGACCATGGTTGTCGCGGCCTAGCTGCTTTTTCTCTTGTGTGCCGTGGGTCCCCGGGTCGGGGCCTCACGTTCGCTCGTGCCCGGCACTTACGGGCGTCGGCGATGAATGAGAGGTGGTAGCGAGGCACTCGCGGAGCGTGGACCCCGCCCCGGGACACGCCGCTGGGGAAAGCGCTAGAGCCTGAGAGGTTGCCTGGAGCGCCTGGGGACGACCGCTGCGTGCGTCAACAACGCGCGGGGGTTGTGCCAAGTCCGGCACAGAGCGTGCACGACGTCCGGCCTTGGTCTCTTAATGGGAGAGCGGGCAGTGCCGATCCGACGGACAACTGCTCGTTCCAAATGAAAGGTCGCTGATACCGGACTCGCCGCTCCGCCCGGGGAGCGGCGGAACTTATCCTCGGACCCCCTCATGAGCACCGTCCAGAACATCGCCGTCCCACCACACAACCTCGAAGCCGAGAAGTCGGTGCTCGGCGCGGTGCTGCTGGACGAGCGCCACCTGCACTCGCTGCTGGTGGAGGAGCACCTGCGGCCTGAGCACTTCTACCGCGAGCAGCACGGCGCGGTCTTTGCGGCGATGCTGGAGCTCTACGAGGGCGACAACAAGATCGACCATCTGACCGTCTCCGAGAAGCTGCGCCAGCACGGCAAGCTCGACGAGGTCGGCGGCCCCGCAACGATCGACGAGCTGGCCGGGTGGGTGCCTGCCGCCGGCCATGCGCGCGAGTACGGCGCGATCGTCCATGACAACTTCAAGCTGCGCGCGCTGCTCACCGCCTCCTACGAGATCCAGGCCAGCGTCCTCTCCCGGGAGGCG
>DASXCN010000407.1:0-6892 GCA_036491155.1 Solirubrobacteraceae bacterium
CTACAACACGATCGCCGCCGCCCTGCGCGAGCACTTTGACCGCCACGGCGCCTGGACCGCGGCCGAGCTCACCCAGCTCGAGGCTGCCACCCTCGCCCCCGTCCTCGGCCAGGACCCCGGCCACGAGCTGATGGCGCTCTACGCCGCCGGGTTGCGCGACCTCGGGGACCAGGTGACCGCCGCGCACGGCGCCAGCTTCGCCGCCGTCGCCGACGCGGCGGATGGCTCGGCCGTCGCGCTCGCCCGCCACCTCGGCGCGTGGCCGTCGTTTCATGACCGCTCGCGCTACGACGAGCTGACCGTCCCCTTCCTCAAGCGCGCTCAGATCGCCGCCGCCGACCTGCACCGCGCCGGGGTGGCGCACTTCGCAGACCTCCATGCGCTGACGATGTTCGCCGACAACCTCGTCCCGCACGTCCTGCGCCTCGACGGGATTCTGCGCTTCGACCCCGAGCTGGTGGCCCGGATCGACCGCGAGGAGCTCATCGTGCACGGCGCTTTTGAGGAGGTCGAGATCCGCGCCTGCGCGCTGCACGCCGTCGAGCTGCTGGTGGACGCCACCCCGCGCGCCTACGATCTCAACGCGGCCGCGCTGGACCAGGTCCTGTGGCAGCGCGGGCAGCAGCCGCGCTACAAGGCCTCGCCGCGCCACCGCTCACGCTGCACCGCCTACTGACCGTCGGCGACGATCCGCTCCAGCACGACGGCCACCCCGCACTCGTCGTTGGAGGCGGTGACCTCATCGGCGATCGCGATCACGTCGGGGTGGGCGTTGGCGACGGCGACGCTGCGGCCCGCCCACCTCAGCATGGCCAGGTCGTTGGGCATGTCGCCGAAGGCAAGGACGTCGGCGCGGTCGACGCCGTGGCGCTCGCACAGCAGAGCGAGTCCCGACGCCTTGCTCACGCCCGCGGCCCCGATCTCCAGCAGCGTCTCGGCGGTGCTGGAGTGGCTGAGCTCGGCCAGGTCCGACACCACCGCGCGCGCATGGGCCACGAGCTCGTCGCCGGTCAGCGAGGGATGGCGGAGCATCAACTGCAGCGGCGCCTCGGCCAGCAGGGCATCGAGCTCGTCGATGACGGTGTCGTCGGGGACGGGCCAGTGGGGGACGTAACGCGGCTCCCGGGCGAACACGTCGTGGCGCTCCATCGCCCAGGTCGCCTCGGGCAGGGCAGCGCGCAGCCGCGCCACGACCTCGCGCGCCGCCTGCTGTGCGAACGGGAAGGTGTCGACCACCGTCTCGGTGTGCAGGTCCCAGATCACGCTGCCGTTGGAGCAGACGGCGATGCCGCGGTGGCCCGTGGCCTGCGCCAGCCGCGTGAGCACGCGCGCCGGCCGCGCGGTGCAGAGGACCACCGGCACCCCGCTGGCCTCCACCCGCGCGATCGCGTCGCGGGTACGCGCGTCCAGCGTGCCGTCGCTGCGCAGCAGCGTGCCGTCCAGGTCAGTGGCGACCAGCCGGGGAATCACCGCGGGATCGTGTCAGACTTGGCGGACCGGGAATGAGCCCCCAGATCAACCACGTCAGCGTCAACGCGCGCAACCTCCACGAGTCGGTGGACTTCTACGTGGACGTGCTGGGGGCCCAGCCCATCGCCACCCCCAACTTCGGGCTGCCGGTGCAATGGCTCGCCCTCGGGGACACGCAGCTGCACCTGTTCGAGCGCGACCTCACCCCCACCAGCCATCATCACCTGGGCATCACCGTCGCCGACCTCGAGCCCGCCTACCGCGCCGCCGAGCGCCGTGGGGCGTTTGACCACACCGCGTTTGGCAACCACCTGGTGGAACTGCCCGGAGACGTTGTGCAGATGTACGTCCGCGATCCCGCGGGCAACCTCGTCGAAATCGACCATCACGGCGCGGGCCGCCTGCCGCCGGACCTTCGCTCCCGGCTCACGGGATTGTGGGACCTGCATCCCCAGAGCGAGGAGCAGATGCGCGGGCGCCTCTTCGTCAGCGCGCCCGACTAACCGCGGTCAGCCGTCCTCGGCGCGGGTCTTGGCGATCGCCTCCGCGCCGGCGGCCCCCACCAGCAGTTCCGGCCGGAACGTCCCGCTGGCGGCCAGGTCCAGCGCGGGGAAGCGCCCCGCGCTGGTGAGGCCCACGTCGAGGGCGATGACCGTCGTCTCACCGCCGATCGGGGCCGACGCGGTGGCGACGATCGTCACCGATCCACCGCCGACGATGTTGCGGGCGGCGCCCAGCGCCTTGCGGGCCAGGAAGGGGCTACACCCGTCGAGGGTGTCGATGAAGACCACGGCGTTGGCCCCGCGGGCCGCGAGCCGGCGGGCCTGATCGATCGCGGGCTCGACGGCGCCGTTGCGGGCGTCCTCGGAGCCGGCGAAGCTGACTGCCGCGGCCGGGGTCACCGGCCCGTCGTTCCACTCGGAGATCTCCTCCGGGCGAACGCCGGCCAGGACCACGGAGACCGTCAGCTCTTCGCGGGTCCCCAAAGCGGCGACGAGCCGGCGCAGGGCCTCGGTCTTGCCGGCGCGCGAGGCGCCGACGATCGTCACCCGCGACCCGAGTCCGAACGGGGTCAGCCACTCGATCGCCTTCAGCGTGGGGTCGTCAGAGCCGATCTTGAGGCGCTCGGTCGGGAAGGCGGCGGGCAGGTCGTCGAACCGGACGTTGTCGGCCAGCTCGGCCGCCGGGCGCCCGTTGATCGTCTCGATGCGGATGAGCGATGCGAAGCGCTCAGAGCGGCGCGGCGCGCGCTTGGGCCCGGCGATCCGGTCCCCGGAGACGAGCTCGCAGCGCTTGACCTGGGCCGAGGAGATGTAGACGTCGTCGTCCGAGGGGTCGGGCGGATCGACGCGGACGAAGCCCGAGCCGTTGGCCAGCAGCTCCACCACGCCCTCGACGGTCTCGTCCGATTCGGCGTCAGCGTCGGCGTCGGAGTTGGAGTTGGCCTCCGCCGTCTCGTCCTCGCCGGACTCCGCCTCCTCGCGGGCCGCGGAGCGTCCCCGCCCGCCGCGGCGCCCGCGGCGGCGGCGCCGGCCCGCGGACTCCTCGTCCTCGTCGCCGTTCGCGTCGTCGTCGGTGTCGGGAGCCGTCTCGGCCTCGGGAGCCGTCTCAGCCTCGGGAGCCGTCTCAGCCTCGGGAGCCGTCTCGGCCTTGGGAGCCGTCTCGGCCTCGGGAGCCTCCGTCTCCTCGGCCTTCGCGGCCTTGGTCGTGCGGCGGCTGCGCGTGCGCTTGGGGGCCGGCGCCTCCGCGGCCGGCTCGGCGTCGACATCCTCAGTCGCCGCGCCGGCGCCGTTGCCGCCCTCCTGCTTGTTGAGGATCGCGTCGATGAGCTCGGGGCGCCGCAGACGGCGATACCCGTCAATCGACAGCTCGGACGCGATCGCGTGGAGATCGGCCAGGGGGCTTGCTTCCAGGGCACTGCGATCCACGACGGACATACGGACTCCTTTTGCTGGTGATCGGTGGGCTCCGGTCGCGTTGGGCCAGCGACCGGCGATTCGTGAACCTGAATCTAGCGCGCTGAGAGGTCGGACACCGACTGGTCCCAGCGCAGGGTGTCGGGCACGCGGAGGTCGGGGTCCACCTCGCCCTCGCCCCCCAGGGCCGCCGCGACGGCGAGGAAGTCCGCGGCCTCGGCGATGTCGTGGACGCGTAGCACCTGCGCGCCCGCGGCCACGCCATGGGCCACCGCCGCCAGGGTTCCGGCCAGCCGGGCGCGCGGTGGGCGCTGGGTCAGAGCGCCGACGAAGTCCTTGCGGCTGACGGCCAGCAGGATCGGCCGGCCCAGTCCGTGCAGAGCGGACAGGGCGCGCAGGACGGCGATCGTCTGCGCCGGCGTCTTGGAGAAGTCCGGGCCTGGATCGACCATGAGCTGCTCGAAGGCCATGCCGCGGGATGTCGCCAGCTCGATGCGCTCAGCCAGGAAGCGCTCGACCTCGCCGACGATCCGGTGGTCCAGGCTCGGGTCGTGGTGCTTGGTCTTGGGCATGGCGATGGTATGCATGACCACCAACGCGGCGCCGGTCTCCGCGCAGACGTCGGCCAGTTGGGGATCGCGCAGGCCGCTCACGTCGTTGACGATGCAGGCGCCGGCTGCGATCGCTGCCCGGGCCACCGCCGGCTTGTAGGTGTCGACCGACACCCTCGCGCCCAGGCTCCCAGCGACCGCCTCGATCACCGGCACCACGCGCTCGATCTCCTCCTTGGCCGACACCGGCGGGCGGTTGGTCACGCCCGACTCGCCGCCGATGTCGACGAGGTCGGCGCCGTCGGCCAGCAGGGAGCGGGCCAGCTCCACGCGGGCCTCCACCGTTTGGGCCAGCCCGGCGTCGGAGAAGGAGTCGGGCGTCGCGTTGACGATCCCCATGAGAAGGACGCGACCGCCCCGACCGCCCAACTCCAGCTCACCGCGGCTGGTGGCCAGGGTGCGCGCCGGGCCGCTCATGATCCGGAGACGGCGCCGGCCACGGGGTCGGCGGGCAGGTCCGGGGACGCCCAGGCCCGGTAGCAGGCCGACGCCTCGAGCATCGCCGCGTGCGCCTGGCGGCAGCCGCGGCAGTGGCCCAGATGCTCGATCAACCAGTCCTCGTCGGCGGCGGGGACCTCCTCGCCGTCCTGGCGCAGCGCGATCGTGCGCAGCGCGCGCTCGCGCTCGTCGCACTCGGGCTGCGGTACCCCGGCGCCGCGCAATTGCGCTCGCAGATCCAGCCGAGCCTGAGCCAACAGCAGCGGGACGGCGTCCGCTGCGACCCCGGTGGCATCGGCCACCTCGGCGTAGCTCAGACGCAGCAGTTCGCGCAGCGCCAGGGCCTCGCGCTGGGCCAGCGGCAGCGCTGCGCTGGCGGCCGCGAGCTCGCGGGCGATCGCCTGGGGCAGGGCGTCGGGGTCGGTCGGGCGGTCCTCGGCGGGCGCAGCGGTGCCATCGTCGGCCGGATCGGCGGCCGGGGCGTTGGGCGCCGGCTCCGAGGCGGGCTCGGAGCCCTGACGGACCGCGGTCACCGCGGCGCGGAGCATCGCCGAGCGGTCGGCGTCGCCGCCGGCGCGAGCGCTCTCGTCGGCCGTGCGGGCACCCGGGCCGTCGCCCAGCATCCGCGCGCAGAATCGAGCCACGTCGTCCATCGCACTGCGAGCTTACGAAACGGCAGCCACCTCAAGCGAGAAGACGTAACCCGCGGGGCGCCGCGGGCGGCGGTTCAGGCGGGTTGGCCATCGAAGGCGAGCCCGATCCCCTCGGCCCGGGCCTCCTGCGCGAACCGGTCGACCTCGGCGTCGACGCGCGCGCCGTCCCACCCCAGCACGGCACCCATCGCCTGGGCGACGCGGCGGGGCGCGCCCGCGCCCGGGAGGGCCACCTCGCGCCCGGCCAGCAGCCCGAGCCGGGTGCGGCGCAGCATCACGTCGCCCACGCTGCGTGCCTGCTCATGCGCGGCCGCGAAGGGCGCCTCGGCCAGGAGGTCGGGCAGCCCGGCCACGATCGGCGCCGCCAGCGCCGGGTCAGAGGCCGCGGTCTGCAGCACGCGCTCGGCGGCGTGGCCGTAGCGCCCGGCAAGCTTCGCGTATGCGCCGTCCGCCACCCCCTCGACCCGGGGCAACGCCGCCGCCTCGACGGGGGCCCCGAGGGGGATCTCGTGGGTCCGGCAGGGCGCGTCGCGCCCGTCGCGCTCGACCAGGCGGTCCACCACCAGGCGCGCCATCCGCCGCCAGGTGGTCAGCTTGCCCCCGGTGATCGTGATCAGGCCACTCGAGGTCTCGTACAGCTCGGCCTTGCGGGAGATGTCGACGGACTTGCGGCTGTCGCCGCTTGAGATCAGCGGCCGCACGCCCGCGTACGCGCCGGCGGCATCGCGCACATCGAGGGAGACCCCGAAGAAGGCGTTGACCGCGCCCAGCAGGTACTCGACATCGTCGCCGGCGGGCTGGACGTGCGCGACGTCGCCCTCGTAGGTGTTGTCGGTGGTGCCGATGAGCGTCCTCCCCAGCCAGGGCAGGGCGAAGATCGACCGACCGTCCCCCACCGCAACGATCGCGCCGGCCTCGAGCGGCAGGTCCTCGTGGCGCAGCAGGACGTGGCTGCCGCGGCTGGGAGCGATCCGGGGCAGCTCCGCCTCGGAGTGCAGCTCGCCGGGGCGGATCCGGTCCGCCCACACCCCGGTGGCATTGACCACGTTCTGCGCCCGGACGTCCAGCGCCGGGCCCCCCTCCTGGTCGGCCACCGCGACCACGGTGCCCGTCCCCGGTTCAGGACGCAGCTCCGTGACGCGCAGGCGGTTGGCGCACACCGCGCCGAAGCGCTCGGCCTCCCCCAGGACGGTGAGCACGAGGCGGGCATCGTCGGTCTGGCAGTCATAGAACAGGTATCCGCCGCTCGGAGCCCGGTGCGCGATGGCCGGCAGCAGCCGCGACACCTCCTGCCCGTCGATGAGCCGGTGACGCGCCGGGCTCCAGTCCGTGTCGCCGTCGGCCGCCGCGGCCCGGCGGGCGCTGCGCCGCCCCCGGAGCGGCGGTGCGGCCATCACGTCATACATATTCAGGCCGATCCCGGTGAGTCGGTCGGGGCGGCGCGAGCCGTCGAATGCCGGCACCACGAAGGGCAGCGGCCGCACCAGGTGCGGGGCCAGGCGGACCATGAGCTGGCGTTCGAGCAGCGCTTCGCGGACCAGCCCCAGATCGAAGCTCTGCAGGTAGCGCAGCCCGCCGTGGACGAGCTTGGATGACCGGCTGCTCGTGCCCGAGGCGAAATCGGCCTGCTCGACCAGGGCCACGCTGTACCCGCGCGAGGCCGCGTCCAAGGCCACCCCGGCGCCCGTGATGCCGCCGCCGATGACCAGCACGTCGTACGCGTGCTGAGCGAGGGCGGCCAGGGCGGCGTCGCGGGTGCGCATCGGCGGCCTGAGCGTAGGCGATCTGGCGTTTGCACCTGGCC
>DASXCN010000408.1:0-2009 GCA_036491155.1 Solirubrobacteraceae bacterium
ACGAGCCGTCGGTGGTGGCGCTCAATACCAACAACGGCCAGATCGTCGCGGTGGGCGTCGAGGCTAAACGCATGATCGGGCGGACCCCGGGCAACATCGTCGCGATCCGCCCGCTCAAGGACGGCGTGATCGCCGACTTCGACGTGACCGAGCGGATGCTCCGCTATTTCATTCAGAAGGTGCACCGCCGCTCGCACATGGCCAAGCCGCGGCTCGTGGTGGCGGTGCCGAGCGGGATCACCGGCGTGGAGCAGAGCGCGGTCAAGGAGGCGGGCCACCAGGCCGGCGCGCGCCGCGTCTACATCATCGAGGAGCCGATGGCCGCCGCGATCGGCGCCGGGCTGCCGATCCACGAGCCGACCGGCAACATGGTCGTCGACATCGGCGGCGGCACCACTGAGGTCGCGGTCATCTCGCTGGGCGGCATCGTCACCTCGCAGTCCATCAGGGTCGGCGGGGATGAGCTCGACCAGGCGATCATCACCTTCGGCAAGAAGGAGTACTCGCTGATGCTGGGCGAGCGCACCGCCGAGGAGATCAAGATGGCGATTGGCTCCGCGTTCCCCGCTGAGGACGAGCCGCACGCCGAGATCAGGGGCCGGGATCTGGTCAGCGGCCTGCCGAAGACGGTGGTGATCTCCGCGGCCGAGGTGCGCAAGGCGATCGAGGAGCCGGTCAACCTGGTCGTCGACGCGGTCAAGAACACCCTGGATAAGTGCCCGCCCGAACTGGCGGGCGACGTGATGGACCGGGGGATCGCGCTGACCGGCGGCGGCGCCCTGCTGCGCGGACTAGAGTCACGAATCCGGGAGGAGACCGGGATGCCTGTGCAGGTGGCGGACAACCCGCTTGACTCCGTGGTGCTGGGTACCGGCAAGTGCGTCGAGGACTTCGAGACCCTGCGTCAGGTACTGGTGCCCGACACCAGGCGCTGAGACCGGCGCCACCCCGTAACAACCCGCCGTCCGGTCACGGCGGGCGGACGAGGAGCGGCTGTGCACGACAACCGGCGTACCCGCCTCGTTCTTGGGGTGCTCCTGATCATCGCGATCACGCTGATCACGCTGGACTTCAAGGACGGCGGCGCCTCACCGGTCCGGGGCCTGGGCGCCGGTATCTTCGGCCCGATCGAGCGGGTCACCCACGACGTGACCGACCCGGTGGCCAGCGTCTTCGACTCGATCACCGGCGGTCCGTCGACGCAGGGCACCATCACCTCCCTGCAGCGCCAGAACGCCGAACTCCGCGCCGAGCTCAGCGCGGCCCAGCTGAACAAGTCCGCCGGGAAGCAACTCGCCCAGCTGCTGCAGCTCGACGCGGGCGGCTACCGGATCGTGCCTGCCAACGTCATCGCGGCCGGCGGCGGCTTTTCCGACACGGTGACGCTGGACGTGGGCAGCGACGACGGCATCAAGGCCGACGAGACCGTGCTCAACGGCTCGGGTTTCGTCGGCCTGGTCACCCAGGTGAGCGCGAATACCTCGACCGTCCTGCTGGCCAGTGACGCCTCGTCGGTAGTGGGGGTGCAGCTGGCGGGCAGCGGTGAGATCGGCGCGGTGACCGGGACGGGCAAATCCCTGTCCGGCTCGGCCATGCTGCGGCTGAACCTGTTCGACGCGAACGCCGTGCTGCACCCCGGCCAGCAGGTCGTCAGCTATGCCTCGGTGGGCGACAAGCCCCAGGTGCCCGGCGTTCCTGTCGGCACGATCGTCTCGGTGAGCAACAACGCGGGCGCGCTCACCCAGACCGCGATCGTACGGCCTGCGGTCAGCTTCACCTCCCTCGGCGTGGTCGGCGTGGTGGTGCAGGTGCCGCGGCACGGCGCAAGAATCTCGATCCTGCCGCGGCCGGCCCCCACGGTCACCATCACCGCGACGCCGAGCCCGCCGGGCACCGTGTCCCCGTCCTCCTCCGCCACTGCACCCGCGACGCCTCCCGCCTCCTCGTCTGCTCCGGGCGGTCACTGAGGTGCGCGCAGTCATCTCCGTCGTCGTGGTCGCGGTCACGGT
>DASXCN010000409.1:0-1619 GCA_036491155.1 Solirubrobacteraceae bacterium
AAGGAAGAGCGAGTGCGCAGCGCCACGAGGTCGGTGTCCTCCACCACGCCCACGCACTGGCCCGTTGGCGAGACCACCGGGAAGTGGCGCAGGCCGCGATCGAACATCTCGGCCAGCACCTCCCCCGCGCGGCGGTCCCCCGTGCACGTGTAGGCGGGCGACGACATCGCTGCCGTCACCGGGTCATCCACGCTCATCCCGGCCGCCACCACCTTTGTCCGCAGGTCGCGGTCGGTGAGGATCCCGAACCCGGCGGCCCCGAGGTCGATCACCACCGCGGTGCCCTGGCCGGCGCTCATCAGCTGCGCCGCATGCCGGATCGATGTGTCGGGGCCGCACACCACCGGCTCCCCGCGGACCAGGCTGCCGACGGGCTCATCGGCGGTGTTGACCGCCGGCTCGCGGGCCAGCGTGTGCAGCTCGGTCGGCTCCTCCAGCAACGAGCGCGCCACGAACTTGACTCCCGCGGGCCCCGACAGCAGGGCCTCGGCCTCGTCGGCGGCGATCCGGTAGCAGCGCGAGTCCTGCACCGCGCGGGCGCTGAAGGCGGCCGGAAGCCCCGACAGCAGCGAGCCGTGCCCGAACAGCTCGCCTTCGCCGAGCACGTGCAGAACCTTGCCGTTGGCCGCCAGCTCGATCGTCCCGGTGTGGAGGATCCGCAGGTGCCGGACCGGCTCGCCGCCCTGTTCGAACACGACCGCGCCGGCACGGAAGGACTCGGGTTCGGCACACGCCGCAACTCGCTCCACCTCAGCGTCGTCGAGCGAGTCAAACGGCGGGTGCGCCCGGAGAAAGCGGGCGGTCTGCCGCGCTTCCTCCGGAGTCACTCAGCTACCTCTATGAGACGGCGATCACGGGGCTGCTTCGCCCAGCGCCATGCCCTCGCCGGGCAGCGACGGCACCTCGGCCGCATGCTCGCGGAGCACCTCGATCGGCTTGCGGCGGTAGACGGTGAAGTAGTACGTCGCGCCGATCGCGTAGACGATCCCGATGAACAGGATCGCGATGTACTGCCAGTACCAGTGGCTGGGAATGACGTTACCGGCGGCGTCCTTGGTGCCGGCCAGTGCGTCGTAGACAGCCGCGCGCGGCCACGCGATGTTGACGGCGATGATCGCTCCATACGCCACGGCCACAACGTTGACGAGCATGCCCCAGCGGCCGAGGGAGAAGTACGGCCCGTGGTCTGGCTTGGGCCACTCGCCCCGCAGTCGCTTGCGCAACATCCCGATGGTCACGCCGAGGTAGGCGATGTAGAACATCACGATCGCCACCGACGTCAGGGCCAGGAACGCGCTCTGGTTGCCGATGTTGATGGCCAGGATGCACAGAGCCAGAACGCCCACGACCAGTGCGGGGACGACCGGGACGCGGCGGGAGCCCGAGACACGGGCGATCTGGGCCCCGAACGGCAGGCGGCTGTCACGGGCCATCGCGAACAGCAGCCGGATGCAGGAGGCCATCACCGCCAGCGTGCAGACGCTGATGGCGATCGCCGCGTCGATGAGGAAGATGTTCCCCAGCGTGTTGCCGAGCGCCTGCTTGATGATGTAGGGCAGCCCGAGCAGGCCGATGTTCGGATCGACGATGCTCTTGACCGTCATCAGCGCGAACAGGAT
>DASXCN010000410.1:0-3075 GCA_036491155.1 Solirubrobacteraceae bacterium
ATGTCGGCGAGCTCTACAAGGGCGGCAAGCAGTTCGACGCTTCGTGGAACGACGGCTCGGGCCAGCCGGTGTCATTGCCCCTATCGGGCGTGATCAAGGGCTGGCAGCAGGGCATCCCCGGCATGAAGATCGGGGGCCGGAGGGAGCTCATCATCCCGCCCAGCCTCGGCTACGGCGCCACTGCCCAGTCCAAGATCCCGGGCAACTCCACGCTCGTCTTCATCATCGACCTGCACGGCGTCTCCTAGGCGCGGTCAGAGGCGACGCCCGCGGGCCCGTCGAGGGCACGCAGGTCGTCCGGTGGTTCCTGACTGAGCAGCCCTACTTTGCTTCGCGTGCCGCCATGTCGGCGTGGCGTGCACGGAAAAGGGGCGTGGCACCGGCGACGCCCTTAAGCTTGTGGCGACCCGCCGCCGACCAGTGGAACTCGTCACGGGCGCCGTCGCGGATCTCCCGGGTGCACAGCACGCTGCCCGGCCGGGCCACCCCGGTGACGCGGCTGGCCAGGTTGACGGAGTTGCCGTAGTAATCGCCCGCGCGCTGCAACGCGGGCCCGAAGGCGATGCCGGCACGAAGGCTGGGCAGCTCCTCCTCCTCGAAGGCGTCGACGAGCCGCAGCGCGACCTCGACGAGCGGAGCCGGCTTGGGGCTGACGAACATCGCCGCGTCCCCGATGGTCTTGACCAGGCGGACCGGCGCCTGCGTCAGCGAGGCCGAGAGGGCGGCCAGCCGCCCCGCAACGGTGCCCAGCTCTCCGACCTCCACCTGGCCCCCCAACCGGGTGAAGCCGACGAGATCGGCGAAGCAGACCGCCAGGTCCTGGGTGCCGGCGATGTCGCCCGCCTCGAGCTCGGCCCGCCCCAGTACGCCGCGCTGCACGCTGTCGCGCAGATGAGCGGTGAAGGCGGCCACCAGGATGGGAGCGAACGCCGGGGTCAGCTGCTCGGCCAGCTGGGCGAAGCGCAGCGCCACCTCATCCTCTGACTCGCCGGCCTGAAGGAACGTCTCCACGAACGACGCGGCGATCGTCGCCGCCAGGCGACCCATGCCCTCGCCGAGCACCCGGGTGATCTCATCCACGCGCTCGTCGGCAAAACCGGCGTCGAGGAACAGCTTCATCGACTTGGCCGCCGCGACGTCCTCGTCGGAGAAGACACGGTCGTCGGGCCCGGGGGCCGGCAGGCCGTGCTGGCGCCGGATGCGCGTCATCATGCCCGCGGGCAGCCCGGTTCGGTCCTCGACCTCGGCCGCCGTGAGGGTGCCGCCCAGGACGCGCTCCACCGGCAGCAGCGCGAGCCGGTCCTCCCGTACCGCGCTGACGAGCTGCTGCTCGCTGAAGCCGTCGTCGGTGAGCTGCTCGAGCAATCGCCGGCGTTTGTCGCGCTCCTCACCCTCGAGCCCGTCGAGCAATCCGAGCGCCTCAAAGTCCATCAGCGCATCCTCTCTGATGGCGCCGACGTTCGCTAGCATCGTCGCGTCCTCGGGGCGTCGCAAGCCTTGCGGTGCCCCCTAGCTGAAACCGACCCGGTACGTACACATGCTCCTGTCGATCCTGATGCCCGTCTACAACGAGCGAGAGCGCGTCGAGGAGGCGATCGCGGAGGTCCTCTCCACCGACCTGCCGACCGACTTCGAGCTCATCATCGTCGACGACGGCTCGACCGACGGGACGCGCGAGATCCTGCGCAACGGCGACTGGGGCGAGCGCGTGCGGCTGATCGAGCATGAGCACAACCAGGGCAAGGGCGCCGCCATCCAGACCGCGTTGCGCGAGGCGCGGGGCGACTTCGCATGCATCTTCGACGCCGACCTCGAGTATGACCCCGAGGACCTGGCGCTGCTCATGCCGCCGCTCATGGACGGCCGCGCCAACGCGTGCTTCGGCGTCCGGGCCTTCGATGGCTACACCAGCCACTCGTTCCTGTTCGTGTTGGGCAACAAGGGCGTCACGCTGGCCTGCAACCTGCTGTTCAACGTGTACCTGCACGACATCATGACCTGCCACAAGATGATCCGGACCGAACTGTTCCAGAGCCTCCCGCTGAGCTCCGCGGGGTTCTCGATCGAGCCCGAGATCACGGCGCGGCTCGTGCAGAAGGGCGAGCGCATCTTCGAGGTGCCGGTCCACTACCGGGCGCGCGCCACCGACGAGGGCAAGAAGCTCACCGCGCGCGACGGGTTCCGGGTGATCGGAACCCTGGTGCGCTGCCGCGTGAACCCCGTCCGCTGAGCGCGCGCCGCGGCGCCGCGCGGTCACGCCGCGCGAGAAACTGACACGATGGGGGCGGTGAGCGCAGACGAGGCGCTGAGCGCCGCGATCCTCTCCGACGACGGCTGGCCTTACGCGTCCTCGGTCCCCATCGACGCCGACGACCCGGGCCGTTTCCACGCTCTGTTCGGGCGCGACTCGCTGATCTTCTCCCTGCAGGTGATGCCCACCCGTCCCGATGTGGCCCGCGCGACGCTGCGCGCGCTGGCCGCCATGCAGGGCCGGCGCGAGGACCGCGAGCTCGACGAGGAGCCGGGGAAGATCGTGCACGAGTACCGCCCCGACGCCGACCGGCGGTTTGCGGACATGGGGTGGCCGGTGCGCGACGGCGAGTTGCGCTACTACGGCTCGGCCGATGGGACCTCGTGGTTTCTGGTGCTACTGGCTGCGCTCGGCGACCGCGACCTCGGTGAGGAGCTGGATGGGGCCTGGCGCGCGGCGAGCGCCTGGCTGCAGCAGGCACTGGAGCGCGGCCGGGGCCTGGTGCGTCACGGGCCCCGCACCGAGAGCGGCGGGCTGGTGCAGCAGGGGTGGCGCGACACCACCGACCCGCGCGACAGCTACGGCGGCGGCATCCTTCATGCCGACGGGAGCGTGCCCGAGCCCCCGCTGGCCGACGCCGACACCCAGGCGGTGGCGGTGGCGGCGCTGCGGGCAACGGCCCGCCTGTCGGACGACGCGCGGTGGTTGAAGCTGGCCGATCAGACCGTTGAGCGGATCGCCCACGCCTTCACGCCCGACACGATGGCGCTCGACGCGCACGACGCCCGCGTGGCGGGCGCGGGCTCGCAGCTCGGCTGGCTGCT
>DASXCN010000411.1:0-2576 GCA_036491155.1 Solirubrobacteraceae bacterium
ATGCCGGCGTGCAGCAGCTCCCCGAGGCTCGCGCTCTTGCCGCCGAACCGGGGCGCGTCGCCGGCGCGGAGCTCGTGGAGCCCCTGGGTGTGCCGAGCCTCGGCAGCGCTCATGGCCTCAATCTTCGCCGACCAGCGTCACTACGCCCGCCGAGCCGTCCACTCGGATCACCTGGCCGGTGCGGATCATCGCTGTCGCCCGCCCGGTGCCAACGACGGCGGGCAGGCCGTACTCGCGGCACACGATCGCGGCGTGGGACATAACGCCGCCGACGTCGGTGACCGTGCCGGTGATCTTGGAGAAGATCGGGGCCCAGGCCGGCGAGGTGCTGCCGCAGACGAGGATCTCGCCGTCGCGGACGTCGGCGATCTCGGTGACCGAGCGTACGACGCGGGCGGGCCCCTCGATCGTGCCGGGCGAGGCCGGCGCGCCGTTGAGCTCCGAGCCGCCCTCGGTCTGGCGCGCCCACTCGCGCACCCGCTCGGTGGTCACCCCCCACAGCATGATCGTCATGGGATCGGTGATCTCGGCGGGCGCGACGCCCAGCGCGGGCGGCGGCGTCCACTGAGCCAGCCGCTCGAGCAGCTCCTTGCGGCGGGCGACGATCGGCGGCCAATGGTCGGGGCCGAGCGGCTGACCGCCGGTCGCCCAGGTCAGCGTCAGCTCGTCCAGCGCCACCGAGACCTCGTGGCGGCCGAGCTGGAAGATGTCCTCTCCGTCCTCGAGGAAGTCAAAGGCGGCCAGCAGGGCGCCGAACTCGCGCACCTTGTTCCACCACCGCGTGAGGAACCAGTAGTCGCAGAAGAACTTGTGCTCCTCGACGTAGGGGAACACGGTTCGCGACAGGTTGAGCAGATCGGTCCACGGCCCGCGGATCTGCTCGGGCACCAGGGCGCCGTACTCCTCGGCCAGGCGGTCGCGCTCGCGCGTGACCTTCTCCTTGGGCCGCTCGGCGGGCGCGCCGGCCCGCTGGGCGTTGATGTGGCCGATCATCGAGGCATAGGGGATGCTGGGGTCGTCCAGCCAGCTGCGGTAGTAGTGAGTGAGCCCGTCGCCGGTGGCCATGTTGAACCACGGGTCCTTGACCTTCTCCAGCTCGGCCAGCCACTCGCGACCGGCGTCTGAGCCCGACAGCTCAGCCTCGATCTCCTGCGGAGTGCGACCCTCGACGAAGGCGCCGTCCACCCCCATGGCGATGGCCACGCCGGCGAGGCGGCGCAGCTCGGCGTCGGGACGGAAGAGCAGGACATCGATTCCGGCGACCATCTGCGCGATGTGCTGATCAGGGATGTCGGGCAGGTGCTCCTTGCAGAGCTCGGCGAAGGTGGCGTAGGCGCCGTAGCCCAGCAGGAGGAACTCGAAGTGGTTCTGCCACATCAGGTCGCCCAGGCGCAGGCACCGGCCATAGGCGTCCAGCACCTCGTAGAAGGCGGTGTTGCGGTCGGCGTCAAAGGCGACCTCGTCGGGCTCGTACTCGGGCAGCCCGGGCACCACCAGCGCGTCGAGTTCGGCGATGAGCGCGCGCATCTTGTCCTTCCACTTGCCGTACAGCTCGGCCCAGTTGGCGAAGTAGTGGCCGGCGCGCTTCTGGAAGTAGCCGGCGCGCTCAGCCATCTTCTCCGGATCGGTGACGGGGTTGCTGGAGATGTAGACGTAGCCGTTGACGACCCGGTAGTCGATGCCCATCGCCGGCGGGACGGCAAACACCCGGTTCTGCCAGGAGCCCACCGCCTGGTAGGGCGAGTCGATGCAGATGACGTCGAACGCCGGATGCGGGATGGGGAAGTGCATCGAGTTCCAGAACCAGAAGCGGTTCTCGTCGGCCTCGCGCCGGCGCTCGTCGAAGAGCGCGTAATAGGGGTACATCTCCTTCCAGCCCTCGCACCCTTCCGGGGTTGCGATCTCGTACGGGCTGGGAAACGAGCCGGTCTGTGCCGTCGTGGTCGTCATGCGTGCAATCCCTCCTCGGCCGCGCCGTTCGTGACGTGGCATCGCTCTGCCTTATACGGGACCGCCTCCGGGCAAGTCAAACCGGTTTGCCCGTCAGCGCAGCGGCCCTTGCGACACGATGCGTCATCTGAGCGGCGCGGCGCCGGCCGCGATAGGGTGCGCGCCGCTGTGGCCAACTTCCTGCTCATTCACGGCGCGATGGGCGGCGCCTGGTGCTGGGATCGCGTCATCCCGGGGCTCCAGGCCGCCGGACATACTGCGTCCGCCATCGACCTACCGGGCCAGGGCTCGGACACCACCCCGGTGACCGAGATCACGCTGTACCGCTACGCGGAGAAGGTGTGCGACGCGCTGGACGGCATGGACGGGCCGGTCGTGCTCACCGGGCACAGCATGGGCGGCATGGTCATCACCCAGGCGGGCTCCCAGCGCCCCGGGCGGCTGGCGGGTCTGGTCTACGTCGCGGCCTTCCTCCCGCAGCCCGGCCAGTCGCTGATCGAGATCACCCACCTGCCCGAGGCCGCCGGCGACTCCGTGCAGGCCAACCTCATCGTCGAAGGCGATCCCCCGGTGGCCACGATGCCGCCGCACGCCGCCCCCGAGGCGCTGTATCACTGCTGCACGGA
>DASXCN010000412.1:0-4635 GCA_036491155.1 Solirubrobacteraceae bacterium
TAGAAGACGTGCTCGATCAGCCCGTCGAGGACGATCATCGTCAGCCGCGCGTACAGGCGCTGCCCGGCCGCCTCGAACGCGGGCAGCCCCAGTAGCTCGCCGAGCCGCAACTCGGGGTCTGAGAGGATCGCGAACGGGAGCGACATGCGCTCGGCGAACTCGCGCTGGTAGCCGGTGTCCTGCGCCGAGAGGCCGTAGACGCGCTCGGCGCCGGCCTCGCGCAGCTCCTGGATGTGGTCCCGGAACCCGCACGCCTCCGGCGCGCACCCGCGCGCACCGGGGATCGCGTCCCAGCCGTCGGGCAGAGCGGTACCGGGCTTGCCGCTCAGTGGATAGAGATAGAGCACAGTGCGGCCCTCGCCCAGAGCGCTGAGATCGACCGACCGGCCGTCGGTGGCGGTCAGCGCCAGCTTCGGCATCGCCATGCCCGGCAGGTGCCGCGCGGCGCCGTCGTCCTGGGGGGCCGGCAGGTCGTCGGGCAGGTTCTCAAAGGTCGTCATCGCGGTTCCTCCTCCTCCTCGACGGTCGCCGGCGAGCTCACCAGTCGCTCGAGCTCTCGGCCTCGTGCGCGGCGTTGCGGTAGGGGGCCTGCTCGCGGCGGATGAGGTCGGGGTTGGTGCCGCGGGCGTGGGCCAGTTCCAGCGCGAGGCTCTGCAGGGCTCCCGCGCCGGCCAGGAGCCCGGCCAGCCGGGGCTCGAGCAGCGCGCGGTCGGGCAGGTCGATGACGAGCCGTCCGGCGGGGGTGAGGTCGGCAGGCAGCGCGACGTCGTAGTCGCCGGAGAGCAATGCCGCGACGGGCATGCCGATCGCGGCCGCTGCCCGCGCGACATCGCCTGCCCGGCGGGCGAGGCGGTCGCGCTCGGCCCCGTCGGCGATCGCCACCAGGACGATGGCGTCGGCGGGCTCGTGGCCGGCGAGTTGCCCGTGCAGCACGGTCTCGAGCTCCAGGCCAATGGTCGGCAGTCGCGTGCCCTCGGCGATCTTCAGCGCGAGTTCGCGCGCGGTGGTCAGGTCGGCGCCTGCTCCGGCGCAGAGCACGACCCGGCGGTCGGCCAGGCGGTTGGCCACCGGCGCGGCCTGCGGCGAGCCGGAGGCGCGCTGGACGAGCGCCCGGGCGGCGGCCGGATCGGCGGCGAACGAGTGGGATGATCCGGACCCAACGGCGGCGCCGAGGGTGCGGGCGATGGCGGCTCCGGCGGCGAGCGCCGACACGTAGGCGACGGTGTGGCACCACGACTCGTCGTGAAGCGGCGTGACCAGCACGTGCTCAGCCGCGCGCGCGACGCCGGCCTCGGCCTGATGGGTGATGGCGACCGTGCGCGCCCCCGCGGCGCCCGCAGCGAGCAGTGCCAGGTTGGTGGCGCGCGTCTCGCCGTCATGCGACACCGCCACACAGACGCCCGGGCCGGGCTCAAGGGCGGCAGTCAACGCCGGTTGCGCTCGCACCAGAGCTCCGCGCTCCGGACCGGCCGCGGCCGACAGCAGCGCCGCCACGGCGTGCGCGGCGTGCTCGGAGGTGCCGCATCCGCACACGGTGACCGGGCGTTCGTGCTCGAGTGCCTCGGCGATCGTCTCGGCCGCCGCCGACGTCCCAGCGGGCGGGTCGCTGAGCAGCGCTTCGACCACCGCGGGCTCGGCCGCGATCATCTCCTGCATCACCCACGGCGGCCCCGGCCGCAGCTCAGGGAACTCGTCGGTGTACCAGTCGGGCCTCGTGGTCGTCACGGGCTTGCCGCGCTCAGCGCTCATCTTCAGAGTGTCGCAGCCGCCCGTCGCCCGGGCGAGCCGTGCAGTGGCTCGCTGTACGCATCGGTCGCGGGCGGCTATCTGGTCTACGAGCTGTCTGGCGGTCCTTAGGACGACGCGCTGTCGGGCAGCGCGGCGAAGTCACGCTTGACCTGCCGGTACCAGCCCATCCCCGAGATCGGACGCTTCCAGCGGCCCTTCATGTCCTTCAGTGCACTCTCGTGGGTGGCATCCCCGCCGTCGACCATGTCCTTCAGATGCTGATCCTGTGCCTTGATGACCTGGTCGGCGCTCTCTCCGTGCAGTTCGAAGTCACACGGCCCGCCCAGTTGCTGACATGTCATGACCTTCATGCGTGTCCCTTTCCTCGTGTCGGTGTCGCGGGCAAGCGTACGAATGCGCCCGTGTCCAGCGCTTCTTCGATCCTGCTCGATGTGATCGCTGAGACGGGCGCTAGCGCACCGGTCGGCCCCCGCCGCCCTCTCAGGCGGCGACGATGGCGCTGCCCCGCAACGGCCGCCGATGGCGATCAAGCGCGGTGACGGCGACGTAGCCCTCGCCGGTGCCGAGATTGATCGCGGTCTCGAAGCCGCGCTTGGGCACGACGCCGACCGAGTGGATGTCGCTGCGTCGCGCGCCCGCCTCCACACGCCAGTGCGCCACCTCGGTGGCGCCATTCCAGCTGGCGTAGGCGGTGGCCTGGCCGCTTGAGCGATCGCGCGCGACGGCCAGCGCGGGCGAGGTCGTCGGGTGCCCGGTCCAGGTCTGGCGGAAGCTGCGGTAGGACTTCTGCTTGGTACTGGTCCCGATGCGCAGGTCGGTGAGGACGTCTCCGCCGGCGTCGAACTCCGACACGTACGGCGCCGAGCCCCAGCCAACGGCCACGTGGCCGTCGCCCAGGTGCCGCACGGAGCCCATTGCGGTGGCGTCGACCCCGTGGGGACGGACGTAGGCGCGCGAGAGCTTCACCCGGCGGGCGCGCTCGTCGACGGCGAGCTTGAGCCCACGAGTCTCATGGGTGCGGGTGCGCCCGTCGTCACCGTTGTCGAACACCGTCAGCAGGCGGGGGTTGGGCAACCGGACGTCGTGTTGCCAGGCGAACTGTGCGCCGCGGCCCATCTCGAACTGAGTGCGCTTCCCCCCGAGGCGCCACATGACCGCACCGCTGCCCCGGTGGAGCTTGTACAGCGCCCAGGTGTGGCGTCCGGAGACGAGGAGATTGCCGTCGGGAGTGACGTCGATCGAGTTGAGGTGCAGGTAATCGAAGTTCTGGGTGGGGGCGCGGTAGGACTCGGCTGGGGAGATGTGTCGCAGGGCGTGCCATTCATGGACGAGGCGCCCGGTGGCGATGTCGACCTCCTGGAAGATCGAGTCGCGCACAGATGCATCGGGCGAGCCGCCGAGGGCGCTCAGGTCCGCCGCTACCGAGACCGGCGGGCACGTGAACAGCGCCGTGCCGCGGTCGCTGAGCGTGAGCTCGTGGAGGTCGATGTGGTGGCCGTTGGCCCCCTTGACCCGGGCGATCTCGCGATACGAGCGGTCGACGATGACCGCTTCGCCGAAGCCATAGCCGGTGAGGATGTCGCCCTCCCACCAGACCAGCACGGGCTCGCCGCGGTAGGTGTGCGCCTCGAAGTTGGTCGGCCATGCATGGTTGCCGGTCCGACGAAACCAGACCGGCTCACCCGTGCTGTCGGCGATCATCGGCCCCGCCTGCGCGCCGCCCACCGCGGCCGGGCCCATCAGCAGATAACGCCCTCCCAACGGCCGGGCGTCCGTGGTGAGCGCGTACGTCGTCGGAGGCCGGAGGTCCGGCCGAGAGTGAAAGCGCCGCACCGTTCCGTCGGCCCCATCGGTCACGCGCCAGGAGGCCAGGAAGGGCAGCGGCCCGCTGAGCAGCTGCGACAAGCCGTAGGCCCCGCCGCCGAGCACGGCGGCGCCCAAGCCGGCGCGGAGCAGGCGGCGGCGGGTCATCAGCGGTTCGCGGGTCGATAGAGCCATAACGGGCCAGTTCACCACACCAGCAAGCGCGCAGGATACGAAGTGGCGAAGAATCGCCGACGACGCTGACGCCGGTCCTACACAGCGGGCCGGCTGGCACCCACCTCGTACACGGAGGCAAACGTGCGGCCGGAGTGGCTCCACGCGACGATAGCCTCATGCGCGGGGCCGAAGGCGGCGGTCACGCCGCCCGCGCCGGGACCGCTGAGCCGATGCGGAGCGCTGAACCGGCGCTCAGCGGCTGCCCTGGTGGCGGCACGGAGAACGCCGCGAGAATCGCTCCACACGAGCACCAGGTGTGGTAGGAGGCCCGAACCGCCCGTGTTCACGACGCACGACGACGTGCGTGGCGGTCACGTCACCGCACGACGAGATCACGCTCGTCCCGATCGCGGCGTCGCCCGCGGGGCCGATCGCCAGCACGGGGGCGACTCCCCGCGCGACCGCCCTCGGCGCCGACCAGGCTCCGGCGCGTGCGGGGTCAGCGGACGCGCCCCACCACCCGCGAGGACGCACAGGCACCCCGCCAGCCGTCCGGAGTCGATGTCCAGTGTCGGATCGGCGCATCTCGCCAGGGCGAGCGACGGCAACGCTCATCCCACGCCACCGTAGCGACGTTTGCGGGCCTGGCAGCTGGGTACGCGAACACCTTAGTCCCGAACGGAAGGAGCCATCATGCTCACACTCGCTCCATCGGCCGTGGAGGCCGTCGACAGCCTGCTCCATCGGCCCGAGGTCCCTGACGATGCCGGGCTGCGGATCCGCAGCGCCGGAGAGTCGGAGCTCACCCTCGAGATCGCCCCGGAGCCCGCCCCGGGCGACCAGGTCATCGAGGAGGGCGGGGCGCGCGTCTTCGTCGAGTCAGAGGCGGTTCCAATGCTCGACGAC
>DASXCN010000413.1:0-12827 GCA_036491155.1 Solirubrobacteraceae bacterium
CTGCCCGCCGGACTCGCACATCACGATCGCCTCGGGGATGGCCCAGCCGCCGGAGGGCACGGCCGACACGGAGCCGCTGGAGGACCCGGATCCGGACCCGGATCCGGACCCCGATCCGGCAGCGGCGGCAGCGGCGGCGGCGGCCGCCGCGGCCCGAGCGGCAGCGCGGGCGGCGGCCTGTTGGGCCTCGACGTGTGAGATCTGGTGGCGCAGCTCGTCGCTGCGGGCCTGGGTGGCACCCAGCGCCGAGCGCTGGGCGCTACGCGCGCTGGCGAGCGCCGACTCGCGCGAGGACAGCAGCCGGTTCATGCCGGCCAGTGCCTGGGCGCGGACCTGTGCCTGGGTGGTGATCTGGCGCACCTGGCGTTGCAGGCCGGTCAGCCGCTTGACGGCGGCGTCCGCGGCCTCCTTGGCGGCCAGGGTCACCGAGATGATGCTCTGCTGCTGGTGCTTGGCGCGACCGAGGAAGTTGAGCTGCTCGAGCAGGTCATTGAAGCCGTGGGCGCTGAGGATCACCGAGACGACGTCGGGCGGCTGGGTCTCGTACTGGGAGACGAGCTGGGCGCGGAGGATGCCCTTCGCCTTGGCCAGGGTCCGGCGCAGCTGGGCCAGGTGATCGCGCTCGCGTTTGATCTGCCCCTGCAGCGAGGCCAGCCGCGCCCGATCGGCAGCGAGTGACTCACGGACCGCCGATTCCTGGTTCTGCACGAGAGTGATCTGCGATTCCAGGGAGCCGATGCTGGCGTCGAGGTGGCTGATGCTCGACGCGAGGTCGCTCTCGTGGGCCTGCTGCGCGCCCAACTCGTCGTGGAGCTGGCCGAGGCTCTGGCTGGCGCCGGAGTGCGGCGGAGCGAGCAGGGCAAGCCCCGCCAGCGCCATGACGACAGCGGTGGCGGCGGCGACTCGGAATGGGACCCTGCGGCGGCAATTGGTCATCTGAGATCGCCCGCGACACCCGATTGTTCCCATTAGCTGGGAAATTCGCGGGTCAGCGACCTTATCAGGAAGCGCGCTGAGCGGTCTGTCGGCTCCGGGCGTCGCCCCGCCACCGTCCGGGGGCTACGCCGTGGTGGCGCTTGAAGGCGGCGGCGAAGGAGAATTCCGAGGCGTAGCCGAGCGAGGTCGCGATCGCGGCCAGACGGGCCTCGGTGTCGCGCAGCCGCTCCCGGGCCAGCGCCATTCGCCAGTCGTTGAGGTAGGCCAGGGGGGCCAGTCCCACAAGCTCGGTGAACTGGCGGGCGAACGCCGAGCGCGACAGCGCGGCCTCGTCGGCCAACTCGGCCACCGTCCAGGCGTGGGCCGGGTCCGCGTGCAGCGCGCGCAACGCGGCTCCGATCCGCTCATCGGCCGATGCCCGAAACCAGCCGGGGGCAGCGACATCGCGGGCGCTGAAGTGCTGGCGCAGGATCTGCACCAGCGCCACGTCGAGCAGGCGATCGAGCAGGGTCTGCTGACCGGGCTCGTCGCGGAGCATCTCGCCCGCCAGCAGGTCCAGCGTCCCGCGCAGGGTGCTGCCGGCCGCCGGTCGCATCGGCAACAGGTCGGGCAGCGCGGCGAGCAAACTCTGGCACAGGTCACCCTCGAAGCGGTAGGCGCCGCAGAAGAAGGTGGCCGGCGGGCCATCGCCGGGCTCACCGAGGCTCAGCGCGCGCGACACGCCGGCGCCCGGGCCCATGAACTCCGCCGCCGGACGGCAGGCGGCACCCGGGGCGTGGGCGAGGTACTGGGCGGCGGGTTCGCGCACCAGCGCGATGTCTCCGGGCAGCAACCGGACCGCTCGCCCGGGGTGCGCCGTCCACACGTGCATCTCGCCCTCCACCACCACATGCACGGCCAGGGCAGCGCCGCCGCCGAAGCGCAGCCCCCACTCCCCGCGGGCGGTGGTCCGCGAAAAGGCTGCGCCGCGCGCGCTCGAGCGCTGGAGCAGATCAGTGAGCACGTCCATAGCTCAGGACGATGACATATGTTTTCGGCACTTTCAAGCATGGAAGGTCCGTGCAGGATGCGATTAGCTACGCGGGCAGTCACGAACCCAAGGAGCAATGCGAGATGTCACGAGCGGTGAGATTTGACGAATACGGCGATGTCGACGTGCTGAAGGTGGTGGACGTCGAGGACCCGGAACCCGGCCCCGGCCAACTGCTGATCCGCGTCAGGGCGGCGGGGATCAACCCCGGCGAGGGCAAGATCCGACAGGGGCTGCTGCACGAGCGCTGGCCGGCGACCTTCCCGTCGGGCCAGGGCTCTGACCTGGCCGGGGTGGTCGAGGCGGTCGGCGACGGCGTGAGCAGTTTTGCGCCCGGGGACGAGATCATCGGCTTCACCGACAGCCGTGGCAGCCAGGCCGAGCTGGTGGTCATCGACGCAAAGAACGCGGCACGGCGTCCCGCGGGCGTGCCCTGGGAGGTGGCGGGGGCGCTGTTCGTGGTCGGCGCCACGGCGTGGGCGGCGGTGGGCGCGGTCAACCTTTCCGAGGGCGACACCGTCGTGGTATCGGGCGCCGCGGGCGGCGTCGGCTCGCTCGCGGTCCAGCTCGCGCGGCGGACCGGGGCGACGGTGATCGGCCTCGCCTCCGAGCCCAACCACGAGTGGCTGCGTGGCCATGGCGTCATCCCGCTGACCTACGGCGACGGCGTGGCCGACCGGATCCGCGAGGCGGCGCCCGCCGGGGTCAACGCATTCATCGACACGATCGGCGGCGGGTATGTGGAGCTCGCCCTGGAGCTCGGCGTCGCGCCGGACCGCATCGACACAATCGCCGATTTCGAGGCTCCCGCCAAGTACGGCGTCAAGGCGGAGGGCAACGCCGCGGGGGCCAGCGCGAAGACGATGGCCGAGCTGGCCGCCCTCATCGACGAGGGTGCGCTGGAGGTCCCGATCGCCGCCACCTACCCACTCGATCAGGTGCGCGAGGCCTACGCGGAACTGGAGCGCAACCACACGAGGGGCAAGATCGTCCTGGTGCCGTAGCGGCAGCGGGGCGTGCGATCCTTGTCAGATGCGCGCCTTCGACGAGCGAACCGCCGCGATCCTCGACCGGGTGCGCGCGACCCCCGAGGGGTTCGTGCGCACCTACGGGGACATCTCGCCGGGCGCGCCGCGGGTGGGCGGCGCAGTGCTACACGAGTGCGATGACCCCGGCGTCCCCTGGCACCGGATCGTCCGTGCCGACGGGTCCCTGGCCAAGGGCAACCGTCAGCGCCGGCTCCTTCTGCGCGAGGGGGTCCCGTTCCGGGGCGAGAGGGTCGACATGCGCGTGGCGCGCCTGCCCGACTGATGTGGATCCAGCGCCATCTGCGGATCTCGCCGCAGCCCCGGGGCTTTCACCTCATCACCCGCGAGGTGGTGGAGGCGCTGCCCGAGCTCGGTGAGCTCCGCGTGGGGATGCTCCATCTGCTCATCCAGCACACCTCGGCGTCGCTGGCGCTCAACGAGAACGCCTCGCCCGACGTCCGCCGGGACTTCGCCACCTGGTTTGACCAGGCGGTCCCCGACGGGGCTCCGTACTGGTCGCACACGCTCGAGGGCGATGACGACATGCCGGCCCACATCAAGTCCGCGCTGCTCGGCTCGACGTTGATGCTGCCCGTGATGGGCGGCCGGCTGGCGCTGGGCACGTGGCAGGGCGTCTACCTGTGCGAGCACCGCGACCACGGCGGCAGCCGCGTGATCATCGCCACCGCCTGGGGCGAGACCGGCTAGCTCGTTCGGCGGGGCGCCTAGCGGCCCTTCCACTCGGGCGCACGCTTCTCGGCGAACGCCGTCGCGCCCTCGCGGGCATCCTGCGAATCGCGCACCGGCGCGGCGATCGCCTCCTGGCGGGCGAAGAACTCCGCGTCGGGCCAGTCGACCGACTCGGTGAGGATGCGCTTGGTCGCTGCCAGGGCCAGCGGGCCGTTGACAGCGACCGTCCCGGCGAGCTCCAGCGCTGCCTCGAGCGCCCCGCCCGGCTCGGCCAGCCGGTTGACCAACCCCAGCTCGGCGGCGCGCTCGGCGAGGATGAAGCCGCCGGTCAGGGCCATCTCCATGGCGATGTTGCGCGGGAGCATCCGGGGGAGCCGCAGCAGCCCGCCACCGGCCGCCACCAGCGAGCGTTTGACCTCCGGGATGCCGAGCCGCGCCCCGCGGGCGGCGACGATCAGGTCGCAGCAGATCGCCACCTCCAGGCCGCCGGCCACGGCGAACCCCTCGATCGCGGCGATCAGCGGCTTGGCCGCGGCGCGCTGGGTGATGCCGGCAAAGCCGCGGCCCTCGACCACGGGCGACTCCCCGGCGACGAACGCCTTGAGGTCCATGCCCGAGCAGAAGCCCTTGCCGGCTCCGGTGATCACGCCGATCGAAAGCCCGTCGTCGCCGTCCAGCTCGTCGAGCGCGGCGGCGATCCCGTGAGCCACGGCGGCGTTGACGGCGTTGCGCTGGTCGGGGCGGTTGAGCGTGACCACGAGCACGCGGTCGCGGCGCTCGGTGAGGACGGCCGCCTCGGCCCCGTCGTCGGTCATGCCGCGAAGAGCTTCAGGTCGGGTTGGCGCTCGCCTCGCACCACCGCCAGATCGACCTCGACGCACTCGATCTCGCGCGCGCCGGCGAGCACCCGGGCCTGGGGCTTGATCACCTGCGCGGCGAGGACCCCGCGGCAGTCGGCGAACGCGGGGTCGCGCCGGATGCGCTCCAAATACCGCGACAGCTGCTCCACCGCGTCGATCCCGGCCACGCGCTTGATCTCAACCGCCACCCACCGGTCGTCTCCATCGCGGCACATGAGGTCGACCGGGCCGATGTCGGTCGGCCACTCGCGCCGCACGAGGCGAAAGCCCTCGCCGCACCACTCGGGGGCGGCGGCGAGCGCCTCCTGCAGGTGGGCTTCCACGCCGTCCTTGGACAGCGCCACGTCGGCATCGGGCGACCCCATCTCGTGCGACACGTCCGACAGGATCTCGTGGAGCTCGATCTCCACTCGGTCCTCGCTCGCGCCGGCGTGCTTGCGGACGATGATGCGCTGCAGTGGGTCTCCGACCTCCTCGATCGCCGTCGGCGGGGTCATCCAGTTCAGCGGCTTGACGCTCTGGCTGCCGTGGTCTGACCACACCATGAACGTGCCGTCGGCCTTGAACATCAGGAGCCGCATGGCCTCGGCCAGGTGGGTCTCCAGGCGACCGGAATAGTCGATCGAGCAGCGGGCGATCATCAAGCGCATGGCCTCGAAAAACTAACGAGGATGGCGGACCGACGGAGCCGTGCGGGCCCGCCCGAGTGGCGTCGCATCTATCATCAAACGGTGTAATGCGTAGCCAACTCCGCCCATTCTTCGACCGCGTCGTGATCAAGGAGCTCGATCCCGATCGCGTGCGCCGGTCCGGGCTGCTGGTGCCCGCCGGCTCGGATGAGCCGCCGCCTCAGCACGGGATCGTGCTCGCCGTGGGACCTGGCCTGGACTGGTGGGACCACGTCGGCGTGCGGATGCCGGTCAAGCCGGGCGACCATGTGGTGTTCCCCGCCTCGGCGGGGGCGTGGGTGGAGATTGACGAGGAGCGGCTCCTGGTGTGCCGCGTCGGTGAGCTGCTCGGCGTGCTCGAGCAGATCGAGCAGTGCCCGGCATGCGGCGGGCGCACGCTGAACCCGCTGGAGTCCTGCCCGGTGTGCGGGCGCGAGGGCTCGGTCGCGTCGTCCTAGGCGGCGCTGCGGTGCGACAGCTCGCGGGGGGTGGCCTGCTCGACGCGCTCGAGCAACTGCGAGACCTCGTCGTCCTTGCCCAGTTTCAGTGCCCGGCGGCACGCCTTGCCGCACTCGGCGAGGCGATCGGTGCGTGCCAGGGCGTGCGCGTAGGCTGACCATGCCCGCGGCGAGGAGGGGTCGATCTGCGTGGCGGCGTGGGCCGCGGAGACCTCGGCGCCGACGTCGCCGGCGAGGTGGTGGGCGAGCGCGAGGTCGAGCAGGCCGTCCACCGACGGGCCCACCAGGCGCGCGCGCTCCAGCGCGCTGATCGCCCCGGCGCGATCGTTGAGTCGCAGCCGCAGCCGGCCCAGCCGCTCCCATGCCGACGCGTCGTCGGGGGCACGGTTGGCGGCGCGCAGGGCGGCGTCGGCGGCCAGGTCCACCGCGCCCATGTCGTCGTAGATGCGGCTGGCGAAGCGCTCAGGGGTCGGACGGTCGGTGTCCACCCGCGCCCAGTCGCGCACGGTGCGCGCCGCGGCCGGGAGGTTGCCGGCCTGCCAGAACGCCGCGGTGAGCAGCCGCAGGACCATCGGGTTCTGAGGCTCGGCGTCGCGCGCGTAGACGAGGCGTTGGGCGGCGAGGGCTGCGTCGCCCTCGGCCAGTGCGTGCTGGGCAGCGCTCATGAAGCGCTGGACGCGGTCGGCGGCCGGGTCGGGCTTGGAGAAGTCGACGAACTGCAGCGACCCGGCGGGCACGGTGCGCACGCCCACCGAGAACATCACGCGGGCCCACTGCTGGGAGCTCTCCTCGTCGCCGGAGAAGTAGATCCCGCTGACCGTACCCACGCCCCACTCGGGGTAGGAGACGCAGCGTGCGTAGCGGTGCACCACCGAGTGGTCGGGCACGCGGGACCCGAACGGGTCGTGCTTGGCGCGGTCGGCAGCCTGCTCGCGGGCACGCTGCTCGTTCTCGTAGGCGCGACGACCGGCGTCCTCGCGGGCGCGGCGCGTCGCGGCTGCCGACGCCTTGACCGCGTTGCGGCTGACCTTGCCGCCGCGCGAGGTCTCGGCGAGCCGCTGGAGCTCGTCAGCCGCCTCGTTGATGGCCTGGAGATGGCGCTGGTGCTCATGGCGGCGGCCGGGCGGAGCGATGTCCGGATGCCAGCGCTTGGCCATCCGGCGCCGCGCCAGCTGGACGGCGCGCTGATCGAACGGCGGCTCGAGCTCGAGCAGGAGCAGCGCGGCTTCAACGTCCAGGATGCGTGGCATGACATATCAACGTTAGCGAGCATCTGGCGGGTCGCAAGGTCCGCGGGCGGCCCGCTCGGCGCGTCCCGGCTCGGCGCGCATCGCCCGCCCTGCCCGCGTCAGCCGACCCAATTGCAACGAATGTGTGCCAATCCTCCGGGATGCGGTGCGGGCGGCTTATCGTCGCCGCGTGCCCTCCACAGCGCCCCCCACCCGACGCGCCGCCGGGCGTCTGCTCGCGCTCGGCGGCGCTGGGGTGGTGCTGTGCGCGGGGGCGAGCCTGCTCATCGTGGTCGCCCTCGGCGGATCTTCCTCTTCGGGGTCGTCGTGCGCCGGGCCCGCCGGTGCGATCGCGCTGTCTGGCCCGGGGTCCGGCCAGGCGGTCGGGGCCACCGAGTACGGCGGCCCGGGCGATCCGAGCAGCGGCACCGTGGGGGCCTCCGGGGCCAGCCTGGTCGCGCACCCCGACAGCTACGCGGAGCTCGGCGGCGTCACCTTCCAGACGGCCAGCGCCATGGGCGGTCTGCCCTATCTCACGCCGCTGCGGGTCACCTGGGACGGCCGTTCAGCGGTCGCCTACAAGCGCGACTTCGGCCTCGGCGGCGGCCCGGTGCAGGGGCTGCCGCGGGTCATCGATCTGTGGTGGCAGTTCGCCGGGGCGTTGCGGATCCCCTACGAGGGCGGCCGATGGTCAGGGGCGGTGCGGGTCAGCCGGCCGCCGGGCGCTGGCGCGGGAAGCGCGCTGGCCCAGGCCCCTGCGACCGACATCGCCGCGGTGGCCGCGGCCTCCGCGGACACGACGTCACAGGGCGGCTCGGCCGGGCCGTGCACCGGCGCGGGCGCGGCCGCGACCGGGGTCGCTGTCACCTCCGGGCCGCGCGCCCAGCTCCTGGCCGACGGGCAGGCGACCGCCCCCGCCTCGGCGCCGGCCGCGGTCAAGGGGATGATCGCCGCGGGCAACCAGATCGTGGGCAAGCCGTACATGGTGGGCGGCGGTCACGGGCTCGCGCTGAACGCGATCGCATCCGCGTATGACTGCTCCTCGAGCGTCGAGCATCTCCTCTACGGCGGCGGACTGCTGCCGGTGGACTACGACGCCGCGTCGGGCGCGCTGGAGTCGTTCGGGGCTCCCGGACCGGGACGCTGGATGACCATCTACGCCTCGGCGGACCACGTGTTCATGTATGTGGCCGGGCTGCGCTGGGACACCCACGACGCGGCCGGACCCGGGGACGGCAGCGCCGGGATCGGGTGGCATCCGCTGGTGCGCGAGTCGGCCGGGTTCGTCGTCCGCCATCCGGTGGGGTTCTAGGTGCGCAGCGGGCAAGACCGGCGCGACGGCGTGGCCGCGTGGCGTGCGGCGCTCGTCCTCGCCGCCGCCGTGGTCGTGGCGGCGGCGATGGCCGGTTGCGGGCTGCCGTTGGGCGGCCACGGCCGCCATGCCGGCGCGGCCAGCGTGGGCGGCACCACGCAGATCGGCGTCGTCGCCTCGCCCACGGCGCGCTTGCGCGCCACCGTCGCACAGGCGCAGCGCACCCACGAGATCCCGACCCCGGCGCCCGCCGACAAGGCACCCGGCGGCTGGCGCTCACCCGTGCAGGCGGTGCAGGTGTTCGCGCAGTGGTACGTCAACTGGACGGCCGACACGGTGGCCACGCACCTGCATGTGCTGGCCCAGGTCGCCATCGGCCAGGCGCGCTCGGCGATGACCTTGGCGGCGGGCCAGGTCGGTCACGACAGCACGATCGCGCTGGGCGGCATCGCCAACTCCGGCACGGTGGAGGCGATCGCCCCGGTGACCGGGGAGCGCAACGTCTACGCGGTGGTCACGCGCGAGCGGACCACGGCGACCAACACCAAGGCCTACCAGGGCCTACGCCCCGCCTGGCACGTCACGCTGGCCACGGTGACGAAGGTCTTCGCGCGGCTGTGGACGATCAGCGGCTGGCAGCCCGAGAACTGATGGCCGATCGATCACCCGCCGACGCGGCCGCCTCAGTGCGCTGCCACGTTCAGGGCCACCGCGCCGGCGAAGGAGACCACCGCGGCCAGGCGCCAGGCATAGCCCGCCCGGTCGCTGGGGCGGCCGGTGACCATCCCGATGATCGCCACGCACATGCAGGCCACCGCGACCAGGGCCAGCAGGAGGGAGAAGATCCGCAGCACCACGCTGGCCCCTACGGAGCGCGCATCCCCAGCAGCCGCAGGTACCGCGACACCGCCTCGGCGCGGTTGGCCACGCGCAGCTTGCGCAGGATGCTGTTGACGTGGAACTTCACGGTGCCGTCGGAGATCACCAGCGCCTCGGCGATCGCCTTGTTGGAGTTGCCGTCGGCGAGCAGGCGCAGCACATCGAGCTCGCGCCGGGTGAGCAGGCCCTCGAAGACCACGCGATCGTCGCGGGCGCCGCCGGCCAAGACCACGGGCGCTGACACCGGCCGGCGTGGCGGGCGCTGCATCGTGGCCAGCCGCAGCGGGGCGTCGGTGAGCTCGCCCGAGCGGGCGCCGAGCCAGTCCAGGAACTCACGCAGCTGCTCGCGCTCGTGGCGCAGCGCGCGGCGCAGGCTCGCGCTCTCATACGCCTGGCCCAGCAGGCTGGTGAACTCCCACAGCACGTCGCGGTCCAGCACGTCGACACGCTGTCCCGGCCCCCGGTCGGCGTGCAGCATCCCCACGACGTGGGGACCCACCACCAGGGGCGCGGCAGCGTAGGAGGTCCAGCCCATCAGCGCCACCAGTCGCCGATCCACGCGGGGATGAACCTGGGCGTCGTCGACGATCGTGGCCCGGCGGCGTCGCAGGAGCTCGGTCTCGATGAGAGGGTGCTCAAGCTTGATCGGCTCGGCGCGCAGCCGCTCCACGACGTCGGCGGCGCCGGAGCGATCACCGGCGAAGTGGGCTGCCTCTGCCACCAGCCGCCCGTCCTCAGTGAGCCACAGCACCACGCGCTGCAGCTTCGATGCCGCAGACAGCGCCGCGGGCGCCTGCGCGAGCATCGACGCGGGGGAGGTGATGGCCCGCAGCTCATCGATCGCGTGGCGTACGGCGGCCAGGGCCTCGAAGCGCGTGTCGTAGCGGTGGCGCAGACGCTGGAGCGCCGCCCGCTGCTCCTGCACGGCGTCGCTGGGGGCGGCCTGGCTCTGCTCACCCAGCCGCGCCGTCAGTGCGTCGATGAGCTCACGTAGCGCATCGGTGGCCGGCGCGGCCGGCCCTGGAGCAGTGCGGCTGCCGCTGTCCCCGGAGGCGTCGAGCAGCCTCAGCGCGCGGGCGAGGGTCGCCGCCACGCGGCCTTCCAGGGCGATGTCCAGCGGCCTCGCGGCTCCGCGGCGACGGGCGGTGGCCGTCACCGCGGCCCCCCGCCCCCGCGACGACCGGCGCGGGCCGTCACCGCCGGCCCCCGCCGACGGCACCGTCCGCGTCCGCGGCCCGGACGAACCGGGCCACCGCGTCCGCGCGATTGGTCGCGCCCAGCTTGCGCAGGATGTTCTTGACGTGGTACTTCACCGTGCCCTCGCGGACCACCAGCGCGGTGGCGATCGCCTGGTTGGTGTTGCCCCGCGCCAGCAGGCGCAGCACGTCGAGCTCGCGTGCGGTGAGCGACTCCACGAGCCGGGCGTTACCCCCGGCGCCGCGAGGCCGCACCGGGCCCGCGGCGTCCTCCAGCCGCCCCAGCCGCGCGCTCATCCAGTGCACGGCGGCGCTCAACTCGGCGCGGTGCAGGTCGAGCGTGTGGCGCAGCACTGCGCGCTCGAACACCCCGCCCAGCTCGTCGGCGTAGCGGCCCGCCACCTCGGCGTCGAGGCCGTCCACGGTCCGCCCGCTGTGGGTGGCGTCAGCGTGCAGCAGCCCGATGGTGGTGTTGCCGACCACCAGCGCCGCGACCGCATATGACGTCCAGCCCAGGCTGTGCGTCAGCGCAGGTGGTGTGCGGGCCCCGGCGTCGGGCACCGACACGACCGCACCGACGTGGGTACGCGACACCTCGTACTCCAGCAGCGGGTACTCGAGCCGGATCGTCGCCTCGCCCAGGGACGCCAGGGCAATGTCCGCCGCGGTCTGATCGGCGCCATCGGCGATCGCCAGAGGCACGAGCCGGCCATCGACGACCTCCGACAACAGCACCCGCTCGAACTCAGAGCCGGCCACCAGCTCCGCGGCCGCACGCGTGACCAGCCCCTCGGTCGAGCCCTGCTCGCCCAGCCGCCGTACCGCCTCAGAGACGCGCTCCAGGGCGTCGGCGCGGCGCACGTACTCGAGCTCGATCAGCTCACGCTCCAGCGTGAGGAGGTCCACCAACGCCCGCTCGGCCGCCGCGACATCCACGACTGAGACCTTTGCCATCAGCCGACCTTTGCCATCAGCCGACAAGGCGGGCGGGGGTCGGTTCCCCGGCGGCGGGGATCGGTCCCGGGGAGCGGGACGGGCGGGGGCGAGTTCCTACAGGGGGCTCGAGATGCGGCGGATCAGCCCGTAGCGCGCCAGCGCGTCCTGGCCGACGGCGCAGAGCCCGAAGCGCCGGCCGGCGCGCTCGATGGCGTGCCACACGGCCGGGGCGTCGGCTGCCGCCGTCAGGGCGAGTGCCTTGTCGTCGGACTCCAGCAGCCACAGCACCTCGCTGCCGGTGGCGGTGTGTGCGGTCAGCGGGGGGACATCGCGCGGGTTGCGCGACTCGCCGTAGACGCCCAGCTCGGCCAGCAGTGCCGAGCTGTGACGACCCACGACAGCCAGCGCCGCCAGCTCGGAGCTGCGGTCGGTGAGCGTGAGCGCTGATCTGCGCGCCACGCGGGCCCGGAGCACCGAGTGCAGACGGTCGGCACGGCGCGCCTCGCAGAGCACGAGCATGCGCTCGGGGCTGACCGCGCACCACCAGGCGCCGCCGTTGCGCACGGCGCCACCCGGAGCCAGGTCGCTGCCGGCGAGACGCTGCGACAGGTGCCGCAGCTGCACGGCGGGCCCGGCCAGCTCCAAGATGGCCAGGTCGGAGCGATCGGCCACTCCCACGGCGCTCACGCATGCCGCCAGCTCCCCGGCGGCAGATCCGTAGTTGGCCACGACGGCCCGGCCGTCGTGCATGACCAGCACGCCGCCCGCCTGGCGCAGAACCGGGTCCAGAGTGCTGGCGCGTCGCTGCGATGAGACGTGGACTGACACTGCCTCGGCAAAGTACCGCGACACCCGCTCACGCGACCTATCCTTTGTATAGGAGTTGGCCTATAGAAAGGGAGGCGATGCGCCTCCGTGCGACGGCAGAGCGGTTGAGGCCCCGGAAACGAGGTCATCCTACTCAAAAGTCTAGGTCCTTTAGGAAGTGTGAGAGTGTCGCCCCGATGCGTGGACAACCAAGCTGTCGAAACACCCCGGCATGGAGAGAGAGGCTGAGATGACCGCCACGGGAACGGTCGACCGCTACGCCCGGCTGACGCGGATGATCGCCACGGATCAGTGCGTGATCCTCGACGGCGCCAACGGCACTGAGCTGATCAAGGTCCGCGGCGGCCCGCCCGAGGTCGAAGAGCACGTGTGGGGGCTGACGGCGCTCATCGACGCGCCCGACGATGTCGCGCGCGTGCACCGCAGCTACATCGATGTCGGCTGCGACGTCGTGTGCACCAACACGTGGGGGCTGCCCACCGCACTGCGCGACGGGGCGACGCGGCTGTCGGAGTCATCGGAGCCCGTGCACTGGATGGACATCGTGCGCCGCGCGGTCAGCCTGGCCCGCTCGGCAGCCGAGGAGGCCGGCCGCTCCGACGAGGTGGCCATTGCCTTCAGCATCAACGGGGACGTCGACACCCCCGACGGCCGCGAGACGATCGCGCTGCTCTCCCGCGCGTTTGAGGAGCAGCCGCCCGACCTGATCCTGCTCGAGACGCTGTCGCTGGTGCGCAGCTCCACCTACGCCACCGTCGAGGCGCTCCTGGACACCGG